>CAYOYJ010000050.1:0-15063 GCA_964408155.1 uncultured Syntrophales bacterium | reverse complement strand
CTCCTGCTGGTCGGCGAACTCTACCTGGAAATCAAGGATTATAAAAAAGCCGTCAATGCATACAAATCCGTCCTGGAAGTGGATCCCAAGAATATTCCGGCCTATTTTTACCTGGGTTCAACCTATGCGGAAGTCAAAAAATACGATCGCGCCATTTCCCTTTTTAAAAAGCTCCTGAGCATTGATCCGGAAAATCTTATGGGGAATTATTACCTCGCACGTATCTACAAAACCCAGAAAAAGTACGATGAGGCGGAAATCCTCTTCAAAAAAATCATCCGTTTCAACCCGGAATTTGAAGCGGTGTGGATAGATCTCAGCAATCTCTATGAAATCCAGAACAAGACTGATCTGGCCATTAACAACTACCGCGATTTCATTAAATACTTCCCTGCCAAGGTCGGCATCCGGGTCCGTCTGGGGGAACTTCTCCTCCGGGCAAAGCGCATCAATGAAGCAGAAAAGGAATACCAAACCATTCTGGAGATGGATCCAAAAAACCGCGAAACCCGCCAGACCCTGGGGATTTTATATCTCGAACAGGGGAAAATCGATTTGGCCATCGAGCAATTCCTGCGGCTGCTTCAGGATTTTCCAGGGGACGCCAAAACGGGCTTTCTTCTTGCCACCGCCTACGACGAGCAGAAGTCCTACGACGACGCCCTGAAGGAATACCGGCGCATACCCGTCGTCTCTTCCCTTTATAATCAATCTCAGATTCGCATTGCCACCATCCTGGATCAGCAGGGCAGAAAAGAGGAGGCAAAAAAGACCATCAAGGACGCGCTTGCTAACAATCGTGATTTTACACTCTTTTATTCCGTTCTTTCCATTCTCTACGAGGAAGACAAAGATTATGAAGCCGCCGAAGCCGTTTTAAGAGAGGGTCTGGTCGCCGCCAAAGACAAGATTGAAATACGCTACCAGTTGGGCAGCCTCTTCGGCAAAATGAACCGCAATGAACAGAGCCTCCGGGAAATGGAAGCCATTCTGAAGGAAAATCCCGATCATGCGGACGCCCTGAATTTTATCGGCTACACCTATGCGGAAATGGGAGTCAAACTTCGCGAAGCGGAGAAGATGATTCTCAAGGCCCTGCAATTGAAACCCGGTAACGGCTACATGCTGGACAGTCTCGGTTGGGTTTACTATAAGCAGAAACGTTACAACGAAGCCCTGAAATACCTCAAAGAGGCCGCCGCCGCCCTGCCGGAGGATAGCGCCATCACGGAACACCTGGGCGACGTTTACCTGGCGTTGAATTTACGGCAGGAAGCGCTGAATGCATATCGAAAAGCCCAAAAGCAAAACACCGCCGGTCCGAGCCCCGCGCTGCAAGGGAAAATTGACGGACTGATCAAACAGGGGATTCAATGAGATCATTGTTCGCGGCGGGGCTGACTCTACTTCTCCTGCTGGCGGGATGCACCATCGGCAAAACCGTCGCTCCCGTGGAAATCAAAGGTTTTTCCTCCCCCCAGGCAGCCCTGGCGGCGATCAAGCCCGGTGAAGACACCGACACCCTTTACCGGATGACGACGAAGGTTTCGGCCCCTTCACCCCAGGGAAAATTGAATTTCCGACTGGCGGTGATCATGCAATCTCCGGATAAACTCCGGATTGAATCGATTCCCATTCTGGGGCCGCCCGATTTCATGCTTGCCATGCAAGAGAGGCGTTTCCAGGTATACCTGCCGGGTAAACAGGAGTGGATCACAGGGGACGCCACGCCGGAAAATCTGGCCAGATTCCTGCCTCTGTCTTGGTCTGTGGAAAGATGGATGGCCCTGCTCCGGGGATACGGCCCGGCCGTTTTTTCCGACCCGGCAAGTGTCCGGGGGAAGATGGAGGGTCTGTTCTATCGCGTCGATGCGTTGTTCTCAGATTCAACCGTAGAAAGTCTCTGGATCGATCCGGTAAACAAGCGTCTGGGAAAAACGGAACGGCTCGTATCCGGAGGGTTGAAGGAAACGGTTCTTTTTACCGCATTCCGGCAAATCAACGGCCGGGACTTTCCGGGGCACATCCGAATTGAAACCGGGGGAGGAAAAATCATCGAAATTATGCATGAAAGCGTCGAAACCACGACTGAAATCCCGGATAACCTGTTCTCGCTGCCTCCACCGCCTGACGCCGTCATAACGAATCTGCCGGACTGATGTCCCCGTCCGGCGCAAAAAAATCTTTGCTGAATTTCACCCAAAACTCTGCTATTTTATCACACGATATCGAAAACCTCTCTTTCGATGACTTTTCAGACAGACTTTGGCGAAGGCTTTACGGAGTACTCATGAAACTCGGATACAGAATATGGGTTGAAACGGACGGCAAGGCCTTCGGGGTCGGCACATACGAACTCCTCAAATTTATTGAAAAAACCGGATCTCTGTGTCAAGGCGCCGCGGATATGAAGGTCTCCTATCGCAAGGCCTGGAATATCATCCATAAAGCGGAGCAAAAATTGGGTATTGTTCTGTTGGAAAGAACGGTGGGCGGTGTTGCCGGCGGCGGCTCGAAACTGACCCCCGAGGCGAAAGATTTTATGACGCGTTACGAAATGTTCCATGCCGAGGCGAAGGAGTCCCTGAAGTCTCTCTTTGCCAAGTATTTCGGACCGGCCTCCCCCTACGCTCGATAGAAAATACCCAAGTCGTTTCAGTAGCATGAGCGAAGCGATCTCTATGTTATTTGCTTCCTGGATTCCAGGCGCTTGACGGTTTGCCGAACGAGCGGTTGACTTCCTCCGGCACAAAGGGGATTTCATAGAACTTCCTGTAAAATCGCTCCGCTTCTGATAAGACGTCGAACTGAAATACCTCCGGATGCAGCACATTGGCGATATGCATAAGACCCAGTATCCACCTGGGACTGCCGAAATCCCATCCGGGGGCCGGATGGGCATAAATTTTTCTGTTTCTCACGGCATCCACTGAGACACCGACCTGCAGACATGCCTCGTAGAAATCTCCCACAGAAGAGCCGATGAAAGCGGAAATAAACATGATCTCGGGGTTCAGCTCGTTGAGTTGCGAGACCGTGATAGTCTCCCCGGGCCGTCCGGATAACTCCAGTTTTCTGTTGACACTTATCCCGCCGGCCCTTTCGACAAGCTGATTTTCCATCCGCTCACCTTTAATGGCAAAAAGGGGTTTCCCCATTGCATAATAAACAAGGGGCCTGTTTTTCAGAAGATGGCTCTTCTCGTCGATATCTTTAAGAATCGCTTCAAGATAAGCTGCCAGTTCCGACGCCTCGCCGGAATGGCCGGTACTTTTACCGATGGACCGGATCAGATTGATAAAAAGCTCGGGGCTCTGCACATCATGATGGAGTTTCTGGAGCATGACTCGATCCGCATAATCGCTCCATACCTTGACAAGTGCACTCTGGGAGTCAAGACCTGTCGCAATAATGATCGATTCGAGAATCTCCAATGCCCGGGTAAAGGGATAGCCGCCCTGAAAGTCCGCTTCACGAAAACTTTCGGTCTGACTTTTCATCTTGACATGTATCGAAGGTACGGCTGCGCCACAAAGCACACATTTGACGTCGCCGTCGTCCGTATTGATCCGGTAAGCCTTCAACCTGGCTCCCATGGGACCGTAAAAATCGCGCTCAAGGATCGGCTCTTTGCATTCAGGACAGAAAGTATTCAATTGTTGCGTTCCTGGAGAATTATAAAGGTAAACATAACTCAGAAAATCCCGTAACGTCACACAAACCTCTTCCGCCTCTTTGATGGACGTTTCCCATGCCGGATCGGCATCTTCCATGGGAATAAACCGCATGATCTGCAGGGGAATATTGGGAGAGATACCGGATATTTTCTTTGCAATTCCGATCAGTTCTGCCTCCTCGTTTTTGCGGTACATGCAGGATATTTCCACATGTACGCCCGCCCGTTGGAGTTCCGCAATGTTTCTCCAGACCGGCTTTGCCGATCTCGCACCGCACCGCTGATATGCCTTATCCGAAAAACCCTTTATACCGACATTGATAAAATCGAGATTAGGCAGCACCTGGCTTAAAGATGCTTTCGTAAAAAAAGCGTTGGAAGAACATCCCACGAGAAGCTGATTTTCCTTCGCTTTTTGAGCGACATGTACAAAGGTGGGCCACGACGCCAGGGGATCGTTCATCAGAAAGCTGATACCCAGGCAATTTTGTTGCTTAGCTTCCCGGATGATGTCATCCGGTTCCCGCTTTTGTAACCACGTCGGTCCGTCACCCATTTCCTTGACAATGACCGTAGAAATGCAGCCCGGACAGTCCAGATTACAGCCAACCGTGGAGATCTGAAGAAATTTTCCGCGCGGCTGGAAATGTAACATCGGCATGGTTTCAATTGTGATGGGACTGATGATCAGATACCGGTCAGGGTATCGCTCCACCATTTTCCCGTCTTGCTGCAGATACATCCCGCATCGGCCAATCGATCCCTCCGTCAGGGGGCACCTGTTTTCGCATACCGGACAGTTCATACGGGCGCCCTCCTGATCATGATCCCAAATCCGGCCTCGACCTGTCTTATCTCATACGGAACGCCCGACTTTTCAAGAACGGCCTGAAACTTGGCCATGGTATTGGCATTCATCCTCTCTCCGGTTACATCAAGCCAGTCTTTTTGCCTGGCCATCATCTTTTCATCGATTTGTTTCTTTAATGCGACCGATCCGAAGCCGCCGCCGATAAATGTCGTTCCACCGGGGGCCAGAATCCGGTAGATTTCCCGGAAAGCTCTGAGCTGATCTTCCCAGAAAAACACGGACCCTCTGCTGAAAACAAGATCTACAGATTCGTCGTCTAAAGGAATCTCTTGGACGTCGGCCTTAAGGGTGCTTAGCCTCTTTTCAAGACCCGCATCCACGATGTTCTTTTGCGCGATCTCCTGCATTTCCGGAAGTTGATCCAGGAGAATGATGTCGAGATCGGTGATCCGGGCCAGAGCCAGACTCAGATACCCGCCGCCGGCGCCGAGATCAAGAGCCTTTCCCTTTGCGACACCTGTTTCATCCAAAATCTGCTTGGCAATGGCAATATAGGCAGGGGCAAAAATCTCCCGGGCGACTTGATCAAACTCCAAAACGTCCATTTTCATATTTTCATCCTGATTGCACTTATGTATCGTGCCTATATTTCAACTGGCAGAAAAACGCCTTTTATTTCCTTGTCTTTCTATTACATCAACACTTTGCGTATGCACCTCTAAACTAACCGGGCCTTAACCGGTAAGTAATCGGAATAATAATCTTTGCCGTGATGGGTGGTTTGGGAAAGGGCGCAACGTCCTGAATCGTCAGAATGGCGTTTTGATCGAGGACTTTGAATCCGGAACTGCTCACGATCCTGACATCACTCACCGTTCCATCCACATGGATGATAAAAGAGGTCAGAACCCTGCCATGCCAGCCCATCCGACGGGCAAGGTTCGGATAGACGATGCGGGCAAGAATCCGATCCTTAATATAGAGAAAATGTTCCCGGAGATATCGCTCCTCGGCCGTCTCACCGTCCCCCTGCCCCTGAATATCTTGAACGGCACGTCCCCCGTCTGTACCGTTCTCTCTTGCATCCTGACGGGAAAAGGCGGCGGTCTGCTCACCCATTGATACGGGTGCCGGTTCCGGAAGCGGCACCCCAGATGTCGGGGAGGTCATGACGGGTTCTTCCCGGACAATATTTGGTTGATCCTTAGGAATAACCGGCGCCGGTCTTTTAATGTGAGTCGGCTGGCTCAGAGGCGCCTTGGGGGGCGCGGAAAGATTCACCTCCCTGATCCCGGCCTTGGCGATGTCGAAAGTAATCACCCGGAGCGGACACGGTCCTTTTATCAGCGTACCGGCGCTCACCACCGCCGCCACAAGCAGGACGTGAACGATGACTGAAATGCCAATGGCCCGGATGTGATAAGTCATGTTTTCTCCGTCGTCTGCAGACTGACCTTTTCAAACCGCATCATTTTAACAGCGTCGAGGACGTCGACGAAACACTGGAGATCGACGGCCCGGTCCGCCCGGATCAGAATCGGCACCTTTCGGCACAGGGAGGTGAGCGCGGCCTGCATCTCCGGCAGGGTACCCGGCCTGCCGTTGGTGTAAATCCGACCGGCTTTGTCGATTTCGACGACCTGTGTTTTCAGGATGTTATTATCACGATTGTTTGATGTGGGGAGATCAAGAGGAAGCATCCCCGAGGCGATGAAAGAGGATGTCGTCAGAACGATCGTCAGGAGGACGAGCATGATGTCGACGAAGGGAATAACATTAATATAATCGATGGGCTTATGTTCCATTGGTCTTCTCCCAATCCTTAACCAGAACCCACACCCGGCGCAGGAGGTGATTGTAGAGGACCACGGAGGGGATTGCGACCAGAAGCCCGATGGCCGTTGCCTTCAGGGCGAGGGCAAGACCCGTCATGATTTTCGTGGCGTTTGTCAGGCCTTCCTGCCCCATGGCATAAAAGGTCAGCATAATCCCCAGCACGGTTCCCAGGAGACCGATATAGGGCGCGTTGCTGCCGATGCTCGCAATGAGATGGAGATTCCGCGTCAATTCCACTTCCAGACTGTTTTTGTCCCGGTATTGATCCAGCCGGATGTGCCGGAAAACATAAAACCGCTCAATCGCCATGGCGATCGAACAGACACTTAACACCAGCAGCAATCCGATAATACCGTAATCCACCGCATATTTGAGCCATTCCATACTTTGCCAATCCTTATAATATCAAAAGGTAGCAAGATGATGCCCCTTATCTGACCCCGGGAAGATCCTGGCAGTCGCTTCAGGAGGGCCCGCCAATAAGGGCCATCATCTTGCAGGAGGGTTAAAATTTCAATGATCCGTACGCTTAACGGTCTCGTCTTGTCATTCTGATGAGCGCCAGCGAAGAAGAATCTCTTTTTATATTAGTAACTTGTTCGCTTCAGGATGTCATCCGGACCATTTTTGTTACTTCGGCAATTGAATGAACACCCGTCATTCCGTGCAAGCGTAGCGCGACACGGAATCCAGTGTTATCAGTAACTCCTGGATACCGGCTTTCGCCGGTATGATGATTTAACCATAAGAACTGACATTATGACACAGCCTCCAAGTCCGGTATGACGTTTTCAATAATTACTTGCCGGTGTAATAACTACAGGTCGTCACAGTGAGACCCGCTTTAAAATTTCACGGTTAGACCCGTCCAGAAGTTGCGCCCCTGTCCGGGATAGCCGTCATTCCATTCATAGTCCTCGTCAAAGATGTTGTTTGCCGCCACATAGACTTCGAAGTGTTTCCCGATTTCCTGGGTCAGCTTGGCATTCCACAGGAAGTAACTGCCCAGTTCAATGACCGCCGGTTCATTCGGATAATAGAGCGAATCGATGTTGCTGTTGAAAACTCTTCCCATATAAGAGCCGTTCACGTCGATGCGCGTGCCGACCACGGGCAGCGTGTACTGGCCGGAAAGGTTCACAATGTGTTTGGGAACACCCTGTAAATTGGAGGTGGTTGCGTTGGGACTCCGGTCGTCGGCATTGTTGTAGGTATAATCCGCCCGGAAAATCAGTTTGTCGAGGGGGTAAAACTCCAAACCGACTTCACAACCCTGCATTCTGACCTTGCCGATGTTGACCGTATACTGGGTTCCCGCGATAGTCTGTCGCGTAATCTTATCCTTGACATCATGACGGAAAAGCGAAAAGTCACCTTTGAAGAAGGAGCCGAAAGACCGCGACACCCCCACGGTATAGTTGTTGCTTTTTTCCGAACTCAGGTACGCCGATCCACCGGCGATGTTGTTGTACAGATCGTTCAGGGTGGGGAAACGGCTCTTCCTGGCGGCGGATGCGAACACCTTGGTCCCGTCGCCAAAGGTATAGGTGGCGCCGATCATGGGATTGAACAGGTCGTCATCGGGCTCGTAATTCTTGTCCTGTCGTCTGAAATTGCCGTTGGGCCAAGTAATCGTTTTCTCAGCCTTCGTGACCTCATACCAGTCGTAACTGATCCCCATGACCACCGAAAGGTTTTTAATCAGGGTAAATTCATTTTCCAGGCCGACCGAGCCGGTATAGGAAAAGAACTCGTCATAGGGAAGATATTCATCCGCCACTTCCTTATGCATATCCTTTTTGTAATGGACCGCCAGGCGAATTGCATCCCACGTCACAGGCTGGTAGTCCAACATGAGATTTCCCCCGGCCACCCAGTCCCGGTAATGACTCTTGGCCAGGTTTATTTCCAGTGTCGGGTCTTCGTAGGCGTACAGACTGTCTTCATGTTTATGATAGAAAAGTTTCGCTTTGGCTACCAGGTTGCCGGTCAGGCGCTGGCGTCCGTCCAGATCAACCCCCCATTCGTCGTATTCGGGAATATAGTCGGCGTAGAACTGGGAGAAAACCGGCCGGGAAAAGACCTGATTGAACTCGGTATTGGAAGGGACACCCTTCTCCCGGGTTCGATAGTGGAAGTTAACGTAATACGCCGCATCCTCATTCGGTTCGATTCCGAACTTGGCCCAGATGCTGTTATTTTCATAATCGGAATTCTCGCGATCCCCGCCGTTCTCGAACATCAGGTTACGTCTCTGGGCATTCGCACCACCGGGCAAGCGCCTGTCTCTGAGAGCGCCGATCTTCGGATCATAGTCATCCGACAGGGACCAGCCGTCGGATTTCTCATACACATAGTTCAACCACCAATTAAAAATGCCTTTCTTCATGCCGTGCGTGGCGGAAAAACGGTAGGTGTCGTTTTCCGACATCTCCACCGAACCGCTGGTAAACGGTGTTTCCGTTCCCTTTTTCGTGATGATGTTGACGACGCCGCCCATGGCGTTGGCGCCGTAAAGGACCGAAGGCGCCCCTTTGATGATTTCAATTTTAGCGATGTTGTCGGTGCCGATGCTGTTCAGATCAAGAATGCCGAATTTGGATTCATAAAAGGGTACGCCGTCGACCATAAAAAGGATGCGGCTCTGATCAAAGCCGTGGATGGACACCGTTGCCTGATTTTTCGCTCCCGTGGTCACCCGCACACCCGGCGCATGGGATAACGCTTCGGCCACCGTGTGACTGTTGGTCGCCTGGATGTCCTCGGCCGTGATTTCGTTGGTGATGGCAATATCTTTTACTCTGGTTTCATCAGCGGAAACGACGACGTCACCCAGATCATAAGCCTGATATGAAGCCCCGGAACCCGCTGCCGCCGCGTGTGAAAGCGTGGCATTGAAGCAAATCAAAAAGAAAAAAACCGCCCAGAATAAACATCCCCTCTTAACCATCGTAATCCTCCCTCAACAATATTGGCTCTCCAAATGCTACGGAGTTTCAGCATATTCCGGTTACGACCAAAGCGCCCAAGTGCTAAAAGCTTTCTGCAGCAGACAGTCTTGGGGAAGTTATTTATGCTTTCGTTATATTCAATTGTACATAACGTATGCGCTATATATATCTGCATATAACGCATGTCAAGTCTTTTTTTTTTGCGCCATGAAAATTAATAAGTCCGTTGACCGATGGTGGGAAATCAACTATAAGCAGGGTGCTTACGTTCTAAACATGCGTATTTGCTTATGGAACGAAACATACTTCGGAGGGAAACCATGCATGAAACCGATAAATCCTGTCGAACTCGCTTTCGGGAAGGTTGGTCCGTTTACCTCCCTCTCCATAAATTGAAATACAAACGACAATATTTCCATATTTTGAGGAATCGGGAAAATACAAATTAGATATATTAACCGTTAACCCCAAAACAAAACAACGATAGCGGATGGAAGAACAGATAAAATCGAAAAAGCGGGTCGCGGATCATGGCGAGGTGTTGACCGGAAAGCGAGAAGTCAATGCCATGCTGGACCTGGTGAAGTCCGAAACCGAACGGATTGACTCGCGCTTCCTCGAACCGGCTTGCGGGACCGGCAACTTCCTGACCGAAATCCTCGAGCGCAAGCTTTGCGTGGTCGAAGCGCGCTACGGCGCAAGCCAGCTCGATTTTGAACGCTACGCCGTCCTGGCCGTGTCGTCCATCTACGGCATCGATATTCTCGAAGATAACGTCCGGCACTGCCGCCGGCGGCTTTTCGGGATATTCGATCTGATCTACCTGCGCCTGTTCAAAAACAAGACCGGCGATCACTGCCGCGACGCCGTCCGGTACATCCTGGAACGGAACATCATCCACGGCGACGCGCTTTCCCTGAAAACCGTTGGTGATAACCCCAGGCCGATCGTCTTTTCCGAGTGGTCGCCGGTGAACGGGAGCCTGTTGAAGCGGCGGGACTTTACGTTCCACGGCCTGCTGGAACAGGCTTCGATGAAGGAACTGCCGCTCTTTTCCGATCTGGGCGAGGATGTCTTCATCCCGACGCCGGAAAAGGAATACCCGCCAACCCACTTCCTGGAGGTAGGCGATGCCGACAAGCGGTAATTACAACCCGGACGTGCTGACCTGTATCGCCAATTTAAGCAGTGACGAAGTCTTCACGCCACCGCAACTGGCAAACCGGATGCTTGACCTGCTCCCGCCGGAAATCTGGAGCGACAGGAAGGCCACGTTCCTCGACCCCGGCTGCAAGTCCGGCGTGTTTCTCCGCGAGATCGCCAAACGCCTCGACAAAGGGTTGGAAAAGCAGATCCCCGACCGCCGGAAGCGGATCAATCATATCTTCAAGAAGCAGCTTTACGGAGTCGCGATCACGGAATTGACCGCGCTGCTTGCGCGCCGGTCCGTCTACTGCTCCAAGACGGCCAACGGGAAGTATTCCGTCTGCGAAGCATTCGCCAATCCGCAGGGCAATATCCGCTCCCAGCGCGTGGAGCATACCTGGAAGAATGGGCGCTGCGTGTTCTGCGGGGCCGGCCAGGAAGCGTATGGCCGCGGTCCGGAATGGGAAACCCACGCCTATCAGTTCATTCACACCGACAAACCGGAGGAAATCTTCACCATGAAATTCGATGTCATCATCGGCAATCCGCCGTATCAGTTGAGCGACGGCGGGTTCGGAGAAAGCGCCCGTCCCATCTATCACCTGTTCGTCGAGCAGGCCAAGAAACTGACCCCCCGCTATCTGACGATGATTATTCCTTCCCGCTGGTTCGCCGGAGGAAAGGGCTTGGACGATTTTCGCGACGCCATGCTCCATGACCGTCGCATTTCCCACCTCGTCGACTATCCGAAGCTCTACGATGGATTTCCCGGTGTGAAGATCCGGGGCGGTGTTTCATACTTCCTCTGGGAGCGCGACTACAACGGTCCTTGCTCCGTGCAGACGATGTGGGACGGCGAGCCGCTCGGCCCGCCGATGAAACGGCGTTTGGACGCCTACGACGTGCTGGTCCGCCGGAACGAAGCCGTCTCTATTCTGGAAAAGGTTCGCGCCTACCGCGTCGGCGGCAAGCCTGAACCGACCCTTGATGAGCGGGTATCTACTGGTAAGCCGTTTGGGTTGCGAACATTCTATCACGGCCTCAAGTCACCAGAAGATTTGAAATGCCCGGTCAAACTCTATGGATCACAACGCATCTCCTGGGTCAATCGCTCGGATATTAAGCAAAACCCAGAGTGGATCGACGACTGGAAGGTCCTGATGACGGCCGTGCAAGGAACGAGCGCGGCGGTTGAAACCAAATTTCTGAGCAACCCAATCATCGCCGGGCCCGGCGAGGCTTGCACGGAGACTTACCTTGTCGCCGGGCGCTTCGACAACGAGACCTCAGCACGACGTTACGCTGCCTACCTGCGGTCAAGGTTTGTGAGGTTTCTCGTGTCGCTGCGCAAGTCTACGCAACACGCAAATCGGAGTGTCTACACCTTCGTCCCCGACATTCCCCTCGATTGCGAGTGGACCGACGAGAAGCTCTATGAACGCTATGGCCTGACCAGGGACGAAATCGCCTTCATCGAATCCATGGTCCGTCCGATGCCTGTCGATGCGGATGACGCCGACCGGGAGGCAAGCGATGAGTAAGGATCATGCCCTTGCCGTCTTCGAGGATTTCAAGATTCGCCGGATTTATGACGAGAAGGCGGAAATGTGGTATTTCTCGGTGGTGGACATCATCGCGGCGCTGATTCAGCAGCCGGATTTTCAGGCCGCGCGGAATTACTGGAAAGTGCTGAAAAATCGGCTAAAGAAAGAGGGGAGTGAGTCGGTTACAAAATGTAACCGACTGAAACTGCCCGCCGCAGATGGAAAGTCCTATCTTACCGACGTCGCTGATCCGGAGACGCTTCTGCGGTTGATTCAGTCTGTTCCCAGCCCGAAAGCGGAGCCGATCAAACTCTGGCTGGCGAGAGTCGGCTATGAGCGGATTCAGGACATGAGCGATCCGGCCCGTTCGCTCGACCGCGCCCGCGAATACTGGCAGCAGCACGGCCGGAGCGAAAAGTGGATTCAGCAGCGGATGATGGGGCAGGAAACCCGCAACAAGCTGACGGACTACTGGAAGGATCACGAAATCATGGGTGAAGACGAATACGCCATCCTCACCAACATCATCCACCAGGAGTGGAGCGGGGTCTCGGTCAAGGAACACAAGCAGATCAAGGGGCTCAAGACCCGGAATCTGCGCGACCACATGAGCGAGGCGGAATTGATCTTCACGGCGCTGGCGGAACTTTCCACCCGCCAGATTGCTGAAAGCGTTGACGCAACGGGCATGGACGAAAATGCCGAGGCCGGGAAAAAGGGCGGCAGGATCGCGAAGAAGGCCAGATTGGAACTGGAAGAAAAGACCGGGCGCAAGGTGGTCACCGGTGAAAACTTTCTGCCGCCTGCCGCAGTGCGGAAGCAGTTGAAAGGGACCGAGCATGAGTAAGGACTTCTTTCCGCCGCGCCCGGAAGCACGGCCCGCGATCTACGCTTACGAAGATACGAACCCGCAATACGCCGGGTTGCTGAAGGTGGGTTATACGACCGTGGATGTACAAAGCCGCGTTGCCCGGCAGTATCCGACGTTGCGGCCGGGCAAGCGACCGTACCGTATCGTCCTGGAAGAGTGCGCCATGCGTCATGACGGGACGGTGTTCACCGACCATGAGGTCCACCGGATGCTCCGGATAAACGGCATCAAGAATCCCGAGGGCGAATGGTTCCGCTGCACGGTTGCACAGGTCCATGCGGCCGTCATCGCCGTACGAACCGGGCAACTGAACGAGGAGAACCGCTCGCTTGATTTCAAAATGCGGCCCGAACAGGAAGAGGCGGTCGAGAAGACGGCGGCCTACTTCGCCAACTGGCGCCTGGACAAGGGAAACCGGAACAAACCGCCGCACTTCCTGTGGAACGCGAAGATGCGTTTCGGCAAGACCTTTGCCGCCTATCAACTGGCGAAGAAGATGGGATGGCGGAAGGTGCTGGTCTTGACGTTCAAGCCGGCGGTGCAAAGCGCCTGGGAGGAGGACTTGAAGTGCCACGTGGATTTTCAGGGCTGGCAGTTCATTTCCCCCGGCGGCCTGTCTTACGAAAAAGCCGATAAGAAAAAACCGCTCGTCTGCTTCGGATCGTTCCAGGATTATCTCGGCCGGAACTCAGCCGGAGGCATCAAACCGAAGAACGAGTGGGTTCACACCACGAACTGGGATTGCGTGATTCTGGACGAATACCACTACGGCGCCTGGCGGGAAAACGCGAAGGAATTGTTCGAGGCCGAGGACAGGAGGGAGGTCGAGTTCGGCGGAGGGCAGGCCGCAGAATTTCTAAAAGACCGGGACGAAGAGATTGAAAATATCATGCCCATCACCACGGACGCCTATCTCTACCTGTCCGGCACACCGTTTCGGGCCATCGCTTCCGGCGAGTTCATTGAGGAGCAAATCTACAACTGGACCTATTCGGACGAGCAGCGGGCGAAAAGGGACTGGATGGGACCCGACAACCCCTACGCCGCCTTACCCCGAATGGTACTCCTGACCTACCAACTGCCGGATGCGATTCGGGAAATTGCCGTGCAGGGCGAGTTCAATGAATTCGACTTGAATGTTTTCTTTTCCGCCGAAGGCCTTGGCGGCAAGGCAAAGTTCAATTATGAGGACGAAGTTCAAAAGTGGCTGGACTTGATTCGCGGCTCGTTCCTTCCGACCAGCGTCGACAACCTCAAACTCGGGGCGCAGAAGCCGCCCATGCCGTTCTCGGACGCGCGGCTCCTGAACATACTCTCTCATACGTTCTGGTTCTTGCCGAGTGTGGCGGCCTGTTACGCCATGCGCAACCTGCTGACGAAGAAGCAGAACCGTTTCTTCCAGGACTACAAGGTTATCCTCGCGGCGGGGAGCGCCGCCGGCATCGGCGTGGCGGCCTTGCCCCCCGTTCAGGAGGCAATGGACGACCCTCTGACAACCAGAACGATAACGCTTTCGTGCGGAAAACTGACGACGGGCGTGACTGTACGGCCGTGGACGGGGATTCTCATGCTCCGCAACTCGTCCAGCCCCGAGACGTATTTTCAGGCGGCCTTCCGGGTGCAATCGCCCTGGACAGTCCGCAACCCGGATGGGACGTCCCCGAACGAAGAACAGATCATTAAGGAGGAGTGCTACGTCTTCGACTTCGCCCCGGACCGTGCCTTGCGGCAGATCGCCGACTACAGTTGCCGCTTGAATATCAACGAAGCAAACCAGGATAGGAAGGTGGAGGAGTTCATCAGCTTCCTGCCGGTTTTGGCCTATGACGGCAGTTCGATGAAGCAGATCGATGCCGCCGGGATACTGGACATGGCGATGAGCGGGACCACCGCCACATTGCTGGCGCGGCGATGGGAAAGCGCATTGCTGGTCAATGTGGACAACAATACCCTGCGCCGGCTGATGGACGACCAGAAGGCGATGAACGCTCTCATGAGCATCGAGGGGTTCCGCACGCTGAACAAGGATATCGAAACCATCATCAATAAGTCGGAAACCGTGAAGAAGGCGCGAAAGGAGGCCGGCAACGAGGAGTTGACCCCGAAGGAGAAGAAGGAACTGACCGAGGCGGAAAAGGAATACAAGGGTCTGCGGAAACAGATACAGGAAAAACTCATTAAATTCGCCACGCGGCTTCCCATTTTCATGTACCTGACCGACTTACGCG
>CAYOYJ010000049.1:0-15130 GCA_964408155.1 uncultured Syntrophales bacterium | reverse complement strand
CTTTTCAGGGCCTGGGTGAAACTGCTTTCCAGTTTTCCCGTTTCCTTCACCGTCATGTCAGGATCGGTCATTTTGGACCGGAGGCGGGTAATTTCTTCAAAGGCCTTGCGTTCATGCTGGGCGTAACCCTTGACGGTTTCGACGACATTGGGAATCAGATCGTGACGACGTTTGAGCTGGACGTCGATGCCGCTCCAGGCCTCGTTAAGGAGGTTGCGGGAGCGGATGAACCGGTTATACATGACGGCAACGATGATGATCAGCACCACGATAACGGCAATAATCATGTACATGGTATTCCCCCTGATGAATGATATGGCGTTTCCGGTATGACCTGTGCCATCGTCGAATATAGCATATTATTGCGTCGCATATAAGCACTAATTTTGAGCAAGACGCCTACTTGGTTGCCGCGATATATGGAAGTTTCCTATAGAATCGGCGAGCCGCTGTCATGACTGCGATGCCAAAGGACTCTGCTCAACAGCTTGCCTTCAGCATAAGCCTGACACAGACAAATAATTCGTTGACATTATCGCCGTCATTCGTGTACTCATCGAGCAATACGAAAAACAAACCAACCCATACAAAACGGGTGAATCGACCATCGTAAAGGCACAGCAGGTTGATCATTCCGGCAGGACCGGGGGATACTCGATGAGTGAAGCAGGTTTTATCGATTATTACGAGCTACTGCAACTGAGTTCAAATGCCGACAGCGATACGATCGAGCGGGTGTTCAGGCATCTTGCGAAAAAATATCACCCTGATCACGTGAATTCAGGAGATGATGAACGTTTCCGTTTGATCCTCGAGGCATATCGAACCTTGTCGAATCCGGAATCTCGCGCCGGTTACGACGTCAAATATCAGACTTACTGGAATGCCAAGTGGATCGTGGTCTCAGAGACCGGCACAAGCAACACATTTTCCGACGACTGGGAAATACGCGAGACCCTTCTGTCGCTGTTATATGTTCAGCGACGGCGCAACATGAACAACCCCGGGCTGGGTGAATATGAAGTGGCCCGTCTTCTCAATAAACCCCTTGAATTAATTGAGTTTCATGTCTGGTATCTGAGGTCGAAAGGATGGGTTGAGCGGCTCGATACCGGGCAGCTGGCAATCAGTGCCCCGGGGGTCGATCAGGTTGAACAGGGAAAATTTCAGCTCAGACCTGAAAATCTGCTCACTGCGCCCGGTACTCAAAACCGGGACGGGGAAAATTGACAGGCGCCGATCCTTTCTCAAATTCGCTTTGCCTGAAAACTGAAGCGGCGGACGCGGTGAAGCCGTCTGCACGTCAAGGGTCAAGCCAAATCATGTGACGATGTATGAAGGATTAAAGCAAGCAGGGCACGCCAACCTGTTTTCTTTGTCCTGAAAAAAACCCTTTCAATCGTCAGCCACGTTTCCCTTTACTTTTTGTCGGTTTAGATGACCGTTTCTTGCGGCGGTCGCCGAAACGCGTGTCTTCCAGCGCCGACTTCAGGCGGTTGAACATGTCCTGCGTCTCCGGGTTCATCTCTTCCCGCGGACCGGCAATGGCTTCACAGATGGCGAGGGCCTCCTTCCGAGCTGCGGGCGTACGGATCAGGGCCGGCAAGGTTGCCATCGCCTCTTCGGGGGCGAAACTGACGATCAGGCTCGCGCGATGAATCATGCGCGTCAGTTGTTTCGCCGGCATGCCGGCAAAGGGTTCGGTCACCGTCATCATCTGATTGGCCCGCTCCAGGCGGTCACGGCGTACCTGCTTGCGGGACCGGGCGAGGAAGATCAGCATGCGCACGATACCGTCCGCAAAGCCGCCGATATGGATCCGGTCAAGGGCATCCTGGACGGTGCTCAGGGTGCGCAGGTCTTCCGGAGGCGCTTCGCTGATGGTACGGCTAAGGGGTTTTCCCAAGGACTCCACCGGCGGCGACGTCCAGAGGAGATGGAAGTTCCATTCAATCAGGGCCGTCTGCAGGTTACGAATACCCTCCCACCATTGGGTGATCAGGCCGGCATTGAATTGTTCCAGCGTCCGGAAGGGATTATCCGCGGATGCCGGTCGTCGCTTCCGCCTCACCTCATCGGCCATGGCGGCAACCGGTTGCATAAACGGATTGCGGTCGCTTTCAAGCCAGCGCCGTGAGCGCATCGGGCTTGTCTGGGCAAGGATTTTTGCGCTGACCTCATTACTCAAGGCCTGAATCGCCGGCCGCAGCATCAGGTCATAGGTCTCGGCACTCAACTCAGAGCAGCGCGTCACGGCGGCAAACGGCAGATTGGCGTCGTCACCGCCGCACTGAGCCATCATTTCCGGGATGGTGCGATCGACGAAGGCGACCTGAAAGGTCTTGTCGGCGCCTTCACCGAGAACTTCAGTGATGACCATTTCATAAAGACCAGGCGCCAGGGCCTCGATGGCTTTGAGCGTCGAAACAATCTGCTCGTGTTCCTTCATGGCAACGGATGAGGAAACAAAAATACCGAGATGGCCGACATTTTCATGCAGCGTATAGAGGATGCGTTGCCCGCGCGCGCGAATTTCCTCGACGTCGGTGTAAAGATGAGAAATCCAGGCCAGAGCCTGTTGCGGCGGGGTGATGTTGTCGCCGTGGGAAGCAAAAACAATGATCGGAGCTTTAATCTGTCGCAAATCGATATGGGTACGTTCATTCAGGTTGGCGCAACCCCGGGCGATGCGGTTACCGATGAAGAGGTTTTCAACGATCCAACTGATTTCGTCCGCCGTCATGAAATAAAAACTTCCCCACCACCGCTCGAAGCCGACGAAACGAGATACCTCGGAATCGATATGATCCCAGAGATGATAATACTTATGCCACCATGTTTCACCGGGGCTCAAACATTCGAAATTGAGCACCAGATTGGAGCCGTCGAACAGGCCATTGCCCATATCCGCGATCATCCGGACCGCAGCGGCGCCGCCGACCAGCCCTCCGAGATAGCGCATCGGATTCTTGCCTTTCTGACCGGCCCAGTAGGCAAGGGGGGCGCCATTGGCGACCACCGGACCGGTAATATCCGGATCGGTCGCAGCGAGCAGCATGGCCGCCCAGCCGCCTTGGCAGTTGCCGACAATGACCGGCTTCGGTGAATTCGGGTGGCGCCGGCGGACCTCACGGACAAAATGAGCCTCGGCCGCGGTGACATCGGCTATTGCCTGACCGGGAACGGGCAGACGGGTAAAGGTGACAAAGTAGGTGGGATGTCCCTGATGAATCGCCGCGCCGACTTCGCTCTCATGTTTAAAGCCGCCGATACCGGAACCGTGTCCGGCCCGCGGATCGATGATGATGTAAGGCCTGCCGTCTTCACGAACCACACATCCTTCAGGCGGCACAATGCGCACCAGGGAATAATTGACGGGACGGGCCAGATCCTTGCCGTCCACGACCACGACATGCTCCCAGCACAGGACCGTTTTATCGTTGCCTTCTTCATGCTCGACAAACAAATTGCCCCGCTGTCGCAATGCGTCGGTATAAAGCACCGTTCGCTGGAGGGAGTCTGTAAGATATTCGCGCCAGTGTTCGGGCCAAGTCGGTGTGTTCAGCGCGGTGCGGACTTTCAGGAAAGCATCGGTGTTTTCCCTCCACCAATCAAAAGCGGTTTTCATGGCATGCTGACTGTGGGCACGAGTGATAAAATCGAGATCACAAATGTAGCGAAAATAGTCATCACCGGATGGTTTCACATAAGAGGCGAACGGACTCTGCCAGGAATCCGATAAGGCATTGGGGAGTCTGAACAGTTTGATGAAATCGGAGAAGCCGGACATAGTTTTCGCCTCATTATCTGACAGTTTTTTTTGATACGGCAGAGCCCTTTTCCCTGACCGGGTATATAATCCAAAAAGATTTTTGATGTCAATAAATACAAGCAAACTGCGTTCCATCCAATACCCGGCCGTTGTGAAAAACCCTCCCGGAATAGTATTCCGGCTACATGCAAAAAAAGTTCGTGTCATAACGTCTTGTTATGAATAAGAAAAACATTTTGGTTAAAGAAGTCTGCTTTTGCCCTGATCATGGGAATATCGGAGTCAAGCCGGGGGAACCGGTTCTCCGCCGCCCGGACACGATTCCGGTTTCACGGCACCGTGAAACAGGGCGAGGGGGGCCTGCTCAATGACCTCAGGTTCTCGGAAAAGGGTGTTTTTGTATCGGCTTAACACGGGAAGCGGCGTCGTTTGTTCCATTGGTTTATTCATGGTAGCTATCTCAAGAAAGACGAAGACTTTCAATTTTCGTTTTCATTTAAGTTCAATGATTGACAGTATGGGCCTCCTGTTTCTGCCGGTGTTGCACCGACCACCATGGTAAAAACAGGTCAAGTTTTCCGTGATGCATTCCGATAAACAAGACAAAGACCAAAAGAAATAGAACCCAGGCCGTTCCGATATGGAAGGCAGGAAGGAAAACATGTGAGTGAGATATCCGCCATGGCTGCGTCGGCTTTGGCCATGACCCAATCCGACGTACAGCAACAGATTGAAATGAGTCTGCTGCGAAAAAGCGCCCAGGCAGAACGGGAAGTCGCCGATATGATCATGGAAAATGCCAAGCGTATTGAAGTGTTGTCAAAGAAACCGGCGGCCGGCATCGACCTGTACGCCTGATCGAAGGAGAAACAGGCCATGAACAAACCGGTGTGCGCAGGATGGTTGAACATCCCGTACAAGCGATTTCTTTGTAAAAAAAACAGGTATGTTGTGTACGTTGTTTCCCTGGGTAGAAGGATGCGTCCGGGTCTAATCTATCCTATTTTCCCGATTCCTCTTTGGAGTTACCGTACGGCATCAGCGATCGCGAAATCCCGGACTTAACTTTCGTTCTACCCCGTGGCGGTCGCTTCGAGACTTTCCTGATTCCTTCGTTTGCAGGTTCTACTGCAGGTCCGTCAACCCCGATTAACAACTCTTCTTTAGACCGATCGCGTGATGTCCTGCCGGGTATGCCTCGATAACCCGTTTTCCGCTGCTCCCGGGACGGTCGATCCCATCTTTTCCCGGAACCTTCATTCATTTGCCGATAGGGCGGCCTGTCGGATATATCTTGGTAGCCATCTCGTGGCGGCCGGTCCGATGTCTTTCGGAAACCTTGTCCGTCACGGTAGAGCGGCGATCTGTCCGAGGTTCCCCGACAGCCCCCGTGATTTCTATCAGACGCTAAACCATCGGTTCTCGATCTGAAAGCTGCTCTTGGCCGATCAGTGGTTGCTCGCTCGGATACGCGCCTGGATACCGCTTTTCCCGGATCGCGGGACCGCCGGTCGAAAGCACCCCTGCGGAGTTCGCCCATTTTGTTACGCGGGGAGCGTTCATCCGTTTCCGGGGAATTTTCTCTCGTCTGTTCATGAGGCAGTTGATCCGAGGTTTTCCGGAAAGCGTACTTGGTTCGTTCTTTTCGCTTTCTGTCGGATGAACCCCGGTAGCCTTCTCCGGAGTGATCGCGCTGCGGTCTGTCTGGTCTTCCTCGATAACTTCCGTCTGTCCGGTCACGCGGAGCACTATCGAACGTGCCTCGGTAACCGGCCCGGGCCTGGTCACGTGCGGGACGGTCGCTCATACTCTTGTAACCTTCACCTTTGCTCCATCGAAGCGGGTATACGGATTTTTTTCTGAAGCCTTCGCTGGCCCGATCACGCGGAAGTGGTTCCGGCGACTCGTCCATTTTTTCTTTTATAAAGGACTTTCCTCGCTCCATGCGATTCTTGATGGTCATTGCCTTGGCTTTTTTCGGCGGAAGTTCGATGTTGAGGCGCATGGGTCTTCCCTTGAAATCGCATTGATCCAGTTGGCGGATGACCGCTTGGGCTTCCGCCGGATCTGCCATTTCGACCAGGGCATAACCTTTCTTTCGACGCAGTTTGATACTTCTTACCGTGCCATGTTTCGAGAACAGGTTTTTCAAATCGCCTTCTGTGGCGTCAAAAATCAGATTGCCGACAAATATCGTTGCGCTTTCCATGGGCTTCCTCGTTGTTATGTCGTTAGCGGACCGTTGTCCAGTGATGAAGAGAAACTGAATCTACATGTTTTCGGGAAAATGTGCTAGATGTCATGCAACAAAAGATCGCGTTTGATGCAGCGTTCAGGAAGCTACGCATGACACTCAGCCTGATTGCCATATTTTTTTCCTCGTTTGTCATTGCCTTGTCGGGGGCTTTGATGCCAGGGCCGCTTTTAACCATGACGGTCACGGAGAGTACCCGTCGGGGAGCCGTCGCCGGCCCTCTGATCATTCTCGGGCACGGAATGCTCGAACTTGCCCTCGTTATGGCTTTGCTGCTGGGTATGGCGCCGTTTTTGAAAAGGAATGAAGTTTTCATCTTTATTGCCCTGTTCGGCGGGGTGATTCTGTTCTGGATGGCGATCTCCATGCTCCGGAGCTTGCCGACGCTTCGCTTGAACCTGGATGCGTCGTCGCTAAAGTCCCAAAATTTGATTCTTGCCGGTATCCTCTTCAGTCTGGCGAATCCTTACTGGACCATCTGGTGGGCCTCCATCGGTCTCGGGTACATTATGAGTTCGTGCAAATTCGGAACTCCGGGGATCATCGCCTTCTTTACGGGACATATTCTGGCCGATTTGTTCTGGTATTCCCTTGTTTCGTTCAGTGTGGCCGGGGGGAGGCGTTTTTTTACCGACAGAAGCTATCGTTGGTTGATCGGCTTTTGCGCCGTGTTCCTTGTCGTGTTTGCCGTTTATTTTTTCTACAGCGGGGTGCAACGTTTCTAACACCTGCCCGACATGACGGCTCACAAAAGTGCTGACAGGCACACCGAGTCATGCGATCCGGAATTTCTGCCGTCCATTTCATGTTATGAAGACACGCGAAATCAACGTCGTGGTAAAGCTTTTTTTATTTAAATATCAAATGATCCATCACCAGTGCTGCCGTAATGCCGACCACAAATCCATTACCGAGTATGGGACGCAAGACGGAGGGAAAGTCGTTCACAATCCCTGCAGGCAGGAAAGCGATAATTGTGCCCAGCATCAACGGTAATCCGATGATCAAACCGTCAACCAGTTTAAATTCGCGAATTGATTCAAACGCCGTCATCAATCCTGCCGCGATTTGCGATGTAAGGATATAGATCATGATTGCGCCGATCACAACAGAGGGGACCGTGGCGACTAAGCCGATCATGATGGGTGAAAATGACAGCAGGAGCAGCAAAGCGGCGGCAGGAATCATCGTTATGCGGGATGCACAACCGCCGGCCGCAATCACGCCGGGACTCAGGGAAAAGTTGACCGGTCCGATCACCCCCAGAAAACCGGACAGGATATTGGAAAGACCTGTGAAAAAAATTCCCCGGTTAATGCGCCCTTCGGGCCGGGAGGGTTTCAAAAGCTCATTCATGGTCTGGATGGAGCCCAAGTCATTGATGAACAAGGCGAGATAGCAAACCAGAAAAGCAATCATGATACCCGCATTGAAAGAAAATTCTATCGTCAAATTTTTGAAAAAACCGGATATCGGTTTGGCGTAGCCAAGCTGCTCCGTTTGTAAGGTTTCAGGGAACATGAAAAACCACAAGAGGGAACCTGTGATCATGGCCCAGACGATAAGGGTCGATTTCCAGATGCCGGTGAGGAATCTCTGAGCGACAAACATGCCGAACAGAAGAATCAGGGAAAAGACGATCCGAGACAGAGCATCTGCTTCACCAGCACCGGCTGTAATCAGGTTCAGAACGGTTGGGGCCAGTGTGAACGCAATCAAAATCAGAACAACCGCGACCACTCTGGGGCTGAAGAGTTTTTTTAACCGGCCGAGCAGGCCGGATGCACTGACGATTGTCAGAATCAGTCCGCCGCAAAGAACTGCGGTGTAAATCGTTGCCGCAGGATATCCTGCTCCAGCGATAATACCGACCAGCAGGATGGAAGACGGACCGACGATCAGGGGCATGCGATGCCCTCCAAAAAGCTGCGCGAGCAGCGCAACGGCCATGACGAAAGTGAGTTTCTGCAGGTAAATTATCTGATCGCCGATGGCGTTAAAATGAAAGGCTCCCGAGATTTTCCCAATGACAATGATGATGGGAATGGTTACGGCAAACCATTGCAGACCATAAAGGAGGGTGTCCAAAACCGGAGGTCGTCCGTCGAGACCGTATTTGAATTCCATGGCGGTGATCCTTTCATCCGCATTAATTCAGGCTTTGGTACGCAGGCAAGACAATGGCCGGGAGACGTTTACAGCTAAAAAATGAATCCCGAATCTTGAAATATGACTAAGTTGTGTTCCGATGAACCAGTCCAGGAAAATTCCCTCCGGCAGTTCATGACGTACTTTCCGTCGAAGCCCCCAGCGCCGGCGTTTCTTGGGGGCAACAGCGGTTTGAACTCCGGGTAAGTGATTTATCATCTGATCTTCCACGATGAATTTTCGTTTTTTTCATGTTTCGCGCAGAAGCTGAGCTCGGCAAGGGAAAAGAAATATACGTCTCCCCCTTGCCGAGTTCTCGTTCGGCAGATGTGCGGGCGGATCAAGGTTCTGTTCGAAAAAGACACTATGGTTGTCGCATGCTCCAAACGCCGCTGCAGTTGTTCGTTTTGAACGTACCATTGTCCACTTTCCATTTCATGTCTTTCTTGCAGATGGTTCCCTTGATTTTGATATTGTCTGAGCCGGAGGTGGAATTTCCGGACATTGTGCAGCAACCGCGTAAGGGACTTGCAGTCACCGTTCCGGAAAAAGTAGTCACATGACCGTCATCACTGTCCGTTACGACTGCCGTGTATGTGCCGCCGCATTTGGCTCCTTGTGTGATGTCCATGCTGAATTTGCCTTTTCTGGGTTTTTCGCCGGCGGTGCAGAGCTTATCCTCCTTCCAGCCTAAATAGTGGCCGCCGATGCAACAATTGGAACCAATCGGAACCACCGCGGGTTTGCTCGTCGAAGGCAGGGGGCCAGTAGACGTGGGATCCGCCGCAAAAACAACGGTGGAAAACATGAAGACTAAGGCGATACCGGTAAGAATGCTTTTCATCAGTTCCTCCTTTTTGGGTTGGCGCCGACCTGAATGTTGTCCGGGTCGGAACTTGGTGATTTCTGATTGATACCATACTTGTCGGATTAAATAAATACGGATTCATGGAGGCGAATTCTCAGAAGAATCCATGTTTCACGGGTGAACAATTCGCGAAAATCAGTCTGCCGTAAACTCGGGCTGCAAATCACGCAATCCGTTTGTATTTTTTATATCGCCGATCCGGGTCATGCCGATAATATTTTGTAAAAAACTATTTTCACCAGGCAAGGCATAGTGAAATACTCGCGCCGGATGCAGGGTCGTGATGGCCGTATGACCGACAATCAGGCGGCCGTGAATCCCCCAGAGGTTTGTGGTTGTCACGCCCCAAAAGTTGTGGAATACAAGCGGTTCGCCTTGAAATTGACCGATATAGAGCATGATGTGGCCCTTCATCCAGAGCAGGGTCATATAGGGAATGCCCCGTCTCAGGATCGTATTTTTCTTTTCCTCAGGGGACAGAGATGCGAGATCAAAAAAATGACCGTCTCGCTTCGCCTGATCTGATGAATGACGGGAAAGCCAAATTCCGAAAGGCGCGAAAAGGTCTCTCAGCGTGGCCGAGCAGTCTCGGTTTTCATAAAGCCCCCCCCATCCATAAGGTTTCATCATCAATCTGTTGGCTACACGGGCCATATTTATCCCCGTCATTCTAAGGGGTTTGATCGCAATCGCATCCTTTTTGATGCGGCTTTCCCTGATGACGGCTTTTCTGTTGGCATCTGCCGACGCGTGCAAGATCCTGACGGCATGATCCGTTTCGCCGACGGCAGGGAAGATGGCGCCCAGCGGCGCTTTGAAAAGAAAATGACTTTGGTCGTCATAAACAGGGATTTCGTCTTCGATAACCACGGCATAAGAGCCATTTTGCCATTTCTGCATAAAGGTTTCATCGACACGTAAGACATGACGCACATCGATCCAACCGTTCGCATAAGGTGTTTCAACCAGAAACCAAGCCCGATCACGGCTTATGTGAGAAATGTAAAGAGGGGTATGGGGGGCGATGAGTGATTCCTGCAGTCTGTCAAAAGGATAACCTCCCGCGCTGCGAAAAACAGGCTTATGCGTTGGAAGGATTCGCAGATCGGTATTGTAAAGGGTAATGCCGGGGAAACCCGCATTAGGATAATGATCGAGGGCGGCGTTATCGAGCAAACCTGTGACCCACGAGACTTCATGTTCGCGCTTGTTTTCACCATAGCCGGGATTAAGCTCCAATGCGTGAAATGATTTCCGGACTGACTCTAAGGAACGGACGGGTTTTGTGCGATGCCACGGAGAAAAAAACAAGATATTATACTTTGCATCAGATATTTTTTGATCTTCTTCGGACATGAATAAATAGTCCGCTGTGATATGTTGAGTGTGATCTTGTGGAATATCATGGATATCCCGAATCGTTTCCGGCAGGTGGATACATGAAGACAAGAGAATGATCAGCAAACTGAGGCTGGTGCAATACCGTGGCCATGATTTATACAAAACGGTCGGCTTCATAAGCTCGTCCATGATGAAGGCAGGCATTTTATTCAGGAAGGGATAGTCTTCCAGGAAAGCCGGGCATGCCTTCCGATTAATCTTTTAGCCTGGCGATCAAGAGGCCCTCTTCAACACGTACATCTGCGGTCATTATGCCCTGTGTGAACGCCGACGGGAACAGACACGTCTTAATCAAAATATAAAACCCGCCGCGGCAATTAGGATAACGGCGAGAAAAACAAATAAAATGATTTGCAGGCTGTCAAACCGCTGCTTGGAACCGGATTCCGGAATCAAGGGGAGAATCCGTATCGAGTCTAAAATACCCGCTCAGGTTAGCGCTGCCTTTTGTATTTTCCCATCAATTGGGCTTCCGCCAGAATATGGCCGGCCATGGCCCGGAACAGTTGATCCTTGGTGACGCCCGGTTTCAGATCAATTTTGATATCAAGCGCATAGAGCTTAAAAAAATAGCGGTGGATGCCGCCGGGGGGGCAGGGACCGCCGTAGCCGATCCGCGGCCAGCTGTTGCTCCCCTGGATCATGCCGTTCCCATGTTCCTTGTGCGGGGGAATGTTTTCTTCAAGCCCGGTTGCATCGGCCGGAATGTTGAAAATGACCCAATGAACCCAGGTGCCCATGGGTGCATCAGGATCGTCGCTGATCAGGGCGAAACTCTTTGTTCCGGACGGGGCGTCCTTCCAGGTCAACGGCGGCGACATGTCTTGACCGTCGCAGGTGTACTTGGCAGGGATCATTCCTCCTTCAGCGAACTGAGAACATTCTATCTTCATCGTTTCTCCTCCTTTTTCCGACATAACCGGGTTGTTAAAACAAATGAACATGAAGAACAAAAAACATACCCTTTCGAAGAAATCGATGACATTTCATGCCACGAGCCCAGCCCTATGAATGATTTCTTCCTTCAATTCTTGCCTTCCTCTTATTGTGAACAATCGCACTCGAGAAAAATCAGCCTCTGATAACCAGCACGGGTTTCTTCGCTTTTCTGACGACCTTTTCCACGACGGATCCCAGCAGCATGTCCTTGACGTTGCTTGTGCCGTGAGAGCCTATGACTGTCAGAGAAACATCCTCCTTCTTTTCCACGCGAAGAATCTCCTGAAAGGGGATGCCCTTGGCAATGATGATCCGTGTCTTGATGCCCGCCGCTTTTAATTTTTTTGCGATATCGCCGGATTGCTTTTTTGCACCTGAGGCCTGCTTATCGCCCAGCAGCGACATATCAACAATCTTATATATCTCCGGGATATGCAGGAGGCGTGTGTCCACGACATGGAGGATGACAACCTCCTCGGTGCCGGCATCTTTCAATTGCATCAGATAATTCATGGCTTGCTGCGAGCCACTGGAAAAATCGGTGGGATAGAGGATTTTGCGAAACATATTCAGCGTTGCCTCATTTATCGAACGGAAAAGCTCACGTGTCGGACAAAGAGCCGATTCAACTATATTTTATGATTCGTCATTATCCGATGAAACCGAAAGAAAATCAACAAAAGTATCAGAGGCGGACCAGATCTTCATGCTGCTCCCTGGACGGATTGATGTGGATCATGACGTCGCCGATATTGGATATCTTTATGAATATCAAGTGTTTAACCTGTGTTGCAATTTGATGGGATTGTTTCACCGTCATGTCCGGATCCATTTCCAGTGTCAGATCGATAATCAAATATTGACCCGAACGGCGGCCGCGAATTTTGTGTACACGTTCTACGCCGGGCACCGTTTCGGCAATGCCTGTCAGTGACGAGAGAACCTCTTCCGAAACCTGACTGTCCATCAGATCGCATATTGCACTGCGGAAGGCGACCAAGCCGATGTGGAAAATGAACAGGGATGTCACTGCAGCCGCCAAGGGATCCAGGAATGAAACGCCGCAATACGCGCCGCTCACGCCGAACAGGGTTGCAATTGATGTCAGGGCATCTTTGCGGTGGTCTTTGGCAATGCCTTCCACCGCCGGGCTTTCCAATTTGACTGAAACACGGTGTGTAAAACGATAGAGGCCTTCTTTAATGATAATGGTGGCGAAAGCCGCCGCAACAGCTATCAGGTGGGGTTCCGGATACGTTTCAACGGTGATGGTCCGAACCGCTATATAGAGGATGCCGGCGCCGGCGGTGAGAATGATCAGGGACACGAGAATGGCGGAAATGCTTTCTGCCTTGCCGTGACCGTAAGGATGCTCTTTGTCGAAAGGTTTACGACCGATTTTAAGGGCGACGAAGGCGGAAAGGATGGCGATGAAATCGCTTGCGCTTTCAATGCCGTCGGCAAAAACCGCTTCGGAATCACCGAAATAACCGGCCAGAAGCTTTATGAGCATCAGGATGGCATTAACCCAGAAGCCAATCTTGATGACCCGGTCCGCCAGACCGAACCGTTCATCTCTTTCCATTAGTTTCTCCTATCGATGCTACCGCATTGATGCGAACTCTATCGGCATAGTCCGTCCGGACTGAAGGTCGATGGCTTTGAGAGAGACTCGGCAAAACTGAACAAATTGGAGCTTGAATAGCACAGGTTTCCGGTTTCAAACAGGAAAATATCGTGTCTGTCCGAATGGTCGTGTAACCCGGCCTCGTTCGGCGGCAGAGGGGTTCACCCGAAGCGGTTTGTGAGAATCGACAGAGGTCAAGGGTCGTGCCGCCTATTTTGGGTAGGTTTGCCGGGATTGAATTAAGACCATTGCCAGAACCAAAACCACAAAGAGATTGACCGAAAGGACCAGGACTTTAGGCCAACTTACCCTCTCGAAAACTTCATAAATTTCAAGCGGGATATACATGCAGCCGGTCAGGAATCCGAACCATTCAGCCCAGGAACGCCCATGCCATAAACCATAGGCTTCTGCGAAGCGTACAAGGGAATAAAATAAAGCGGAAAAAGCGAGGGCCCAGAGCTGTCGATCGTTCAAATGTGTCAGCGCGTCCAAGAAGATAAGAGAGTTGTGGCCTGCAGGATGAAAATGCAGATGATTCAAAATCTGTTCGGCAAAGGCGTGCAGATCCCTGTGGATGTAATGCAGAAGGCCAAAGCCTGTTACAAGCACCAGGATCCCTTTTGAGGCTTCAAAGATCGCCGTACTACGAAGGGCCCCGGCAGACCCGTTTATGCTTCGGCTCTTTTTCATGCTCTAGGATGCCCGTAAACAGCAGCAAAATAAAAAGGTTGTCAATTCTTTTCAGTACGCAGGTTTTCAAGCAATCGGTGAATTTCTGTAATGGCCGTATTTTGAGCAGCAAGGTGATCCAAAATGGCCCGAACCTCTTGTTCCGCCTTCTGGTTGACTTCATAGTCGTTGTGAGCATCCAGACGGTCCCGGATGGATTGCCTGTTCTGACTCATCATGATGATCGGAGCCGTGTAAGCGGCCTGTAAGGATAAAACAAGGTTCATCAGAATGAAGGGATACGGATCCCAATGCCTGAGATAGGCCGTGATATTAAGAAGTACCCACACGGTCAGAATCATGGACTGAACAATGATAAACGTCCATGATCCGATGTTTTGTGTCACCCAGTCTGAAGCCCGCTGACCGAAAGTCAACTGGGCTTCGATAATCTCATTGAGGTTTTGAACCGGAGGATGGGAATGTTTGAACGGCTCGGGGAAATGGAGTTTCAGCATGATTAATCCTTTCTTCTGTTGCCGCGTGATGCTTTAAATGAAGCTTTTTTGTCGCTCCGATATTAAAGCGTTACAAACAAACCGGCGCCATTCCGGTAAATCAGGAGCAAAATATTTTGGCTCGCCCTGAGTGAAGCAACAACAGCTTCATACTCCCCGACGTTCATGATCTTTTTCCGGTTGATTTCCATGACAATGTCACCTGGGGTGAGAATATCGGCAGCCGGAGTGCCCTCCATGATATCAATAACGACCACGCCGGTAACCCTGGGCGGCAGATTGAGACTTTTCCGGACATCCGGCGTGATATTCTGAACCGAAACCCCCTTCAACTGGTTGTCAAAAGAGCCCGCCAGCTTCTTCTGGTCTTCGGGGAAGGCCTGGACAGTAACCTTAACGGTAGCCGGGCTGCCGCTACGACTGTATTTCACGCTTACCTGTTTTCCCGGCTCCGTGTTGCCTACCATATTTTTCAGGGCCGAGGGATCAGTTACCTCCTTATCGTCAAACATTACGATCGTGTCTCCGCTCTGGAGTCCCGCCTTGGCGGCCGGTCCACCTTCCAGCACATCTGTTACCAGGGCTCCTCTGGTGTCTTTCAGCTTCATCTGATTCGCCAGTTCGGGACTGATTCCCTGGATCGAGACGCCCAGCCAGCCGCGGGTGACTTTCCCCTTTTTGATTAACTGCGCCATGACCGATTTAGCCATGTTGCTGGGAATAGCAAAACCCACCCCCTGGCTGCCGCCGGACGCGCTGAGAATGGCTGTATTGATGCCGATGAGTTCTCCCCGGACATTGACGAGGGCGCCGCCGAAGTTACCCGGATTGACCGGGGTGTCGGTCTGAATGAAATCCTCATCCTCCGCATTTCCACCATCCGCCCGGCCCTTGGCGCTGATGATGCCCGAGGTGACCGTCTGGTTCAGGC
>CAYOYJ010000048.1:0-15424 GCA_964408155.1 uncultured Syntrophales bacterium | reverse complement strand
TATACTGCTGTTGATATCCAGGATTTTATCCGGAGTTTCACGGGGAGCATGCACCAATAGCGCTTTTATGATGAATATCATTGATAGTTTACGCGGTAGCGACAGGCTTTTAGTTATAGACGAAGCACATTTTTTATCCTGGGAAGCCTTTGAAGCGGTGCGAAAGATTTATGATTCATCAGGTATCGGTCTAGTGTTCGTCGGGCAACAATCTTTATATGAGCAAATGCGCGGCGGTTCACGTAAATCCATGTTATTCGATCAGATATTTTCAAGAATAGGACTGCGTGCCCATTTCAAAGGGGATATTCCAATGGAAGACGTTGTCATGATCGTCAACAAGCTTCATCCGGCGGGCCTTGACAGAAAAAGTCTTGAATATCTTCACACTAAGGCCAACGGGCCGGGGAAATTCCGGTCAATGGTGAAATTACTTCAACGGTCACGGCGTCTTGCCGAATCGGAAAACGGGAAAGTAACATTAACCATGTTGCAGCAGGTAAATCAGCTCCTGATGACATGAGGCATTTTTAACAGGAAAACGTATTCGGCGACAACTTTTTTTAAGGTGTGCTGATCATCAACGGAGGCACTTATAATGAATAAAAAAGAAACGCTTCTCGCAAGCTTAAGGTCGGCCCAGAGGAAAGCCCTAATAAAGGATAATCCGCTGATCATGGAGCGTAACGCCCTTATCAAAAAACTTTACCGGCAGGGTGCCAGTATATACCTGCTCTCCGAAATAACCGGTTTGTCAAAATCAACCATAGGCCGGATCGGTAATCAAGATTATGTTTATGGTCGTAGAAAAACTAATAAGGCATACAATATAGATTTAAGCTGCATCAGAAAGGCAATCAAAGCACTTTGGTGCAAAATTGTAAAGGTTAATTGTAAAGGTTATCGGTAACATAAAAAACAACTGATGGAGGTGCGTAAACATGGAAAAAATTAAAGAAGAACAACCATTTCAAACAGGGGACACGATGAAAGACATGATGAGCTATGCCAGGAAGTTGAACGCCCTGGGCGATGTAGTGATGACGATGTGTTGGCTACAAAAAGCACATAACATCGGAGAGCCGGAATTTTTTCGGTTTGGGCAAGAGCTCGGAAACATAATTCAGGATTATGCGCAGGGCCTTCAGATCATGCTCGATAAGGCAGATGCTGATTTCTATGATCGCGAAAAGTTATTTATTCCCCCATTGGAGAGATTACAGGAAGTTTATGACTTTATCGTGAAAACTCGGCGTAAAGAAGACCTATGCGCTGTCAACAATTCCATGCAAACCATAAACTCCTTCATCGAAAGTGCAGCGATTCCCGCATTTCGACTGAAAAATAACTTTGAAGCCCTTAAGAAAGATATTCTAAGCGAAAATAAAAGTACCCCTGAAGCTGTAGCTGTAGCAGCAGGGGCGTAAAAAGAGATTAGTCGGAAACCTAATTAGCAGGAGGGTAAGCAGAAGATAATGCCAGCTCATTTTACTTTTTTGCAAGATGTTACTGATTTAAAAGGGGGTGATAAAACTATGAATCCTAATAATCCCAAGATCAAAGCCTTTTTAAGATTAGGAGATGAAATTTACTGTGGTTTGAAGCCGAAACAGTTTGTTGAAGGATATGACCCCGGTGAACTCCTGCATCGGAAAACTATGGATATTATGACAAACCCGCCTTCATTCGATGAATATGGGCGACCACTGACGCACGTCATGAATTATACCGAAGCTTTTGAAATGGTCTGCAAGCAGAACCCGGAACTTTCGGCTCGGTACATTCAACAACTCGAAGAGATAAAATACTGTAACATAACGCAAACATTACTCAGATAGGGAGGGCTACACAATGAATTTAAACAATGATGATATTCAAGAAATTAGGCAGAAGGATATGCAGCATTTGTCTGATGTTTTAAGAAAATCCGACGACATAAAGGGGAATTTCCTTGACGAAATCGAGAAAGAACATGATGGATATATCAGTCAGATAAAGGGGCTTATAGAAGAAAAAGAAAACCTTCTAAGGAGTCCATCCTCTAAGCCTGAGCTAACCGCACTTGCAAAGGAAAATTTACGGAAATGTAAAGCCGAAATATATCAGATAATTAAACAACATCTTGTGGATTGTCAGACAGGGCATTCTTCACCATTTTATCAGCTGGCAATGAAAAACATGTTTGCAGAAGACAAGTCTTATCGACTCCTTTGGTTGTTTCTTCAGGACCAGGACATTGACGCCATCATTGCAGACATTGAGGAAATCGGCATTCCATCCGACGAAAGAGACCGTAAAATTTCAGATATTAATAAACAAATAGAAAAGCTTTCGGCGAAGCTGACGAAAAAATAAAGACAGGCAAATGCCAAGCCCTTCTGGGTGGGCAGGTGTTCGCGGCCTGTCGGTGTTCACAAACACTTCTAAACGCGACATCTTTACCCGGAACCTCCTTAGCAGGGCAGGGGGAGCGGTCCCCCCTGCCCTTTTTTTAGATGGAAAACCTTTGAATTCGATAGCGGTATTAACCTTAGAAAAATGACACGCCCTAGCTGTGGTAAATGTCACTCAAAAAGCGTTTATTTAACATGGGATTTTCAAGGCAACAAATTAATTGCCTGTCTGAAGTGCGGTAATCGATATCCCGGCGGGGTATATGGCTTTTATATGACCAATAAGACATCAGGCGCGATTCAGAACACAACAAAAGATAAGGAAAAAACGATGGAAGAGAAACAGATACAACCAAAAGAAACCCGTTTATGCTCAATTTGTGAAGAGAAGCCGACCATATCGGATAGCAGTCCATACTGTGCATCTTGTATGGCCCGGAAGGGAAACGAGAAAAGGAAATTAGACGCCACAAGAGACGCAGGAATAGACACCGCAAAAAAGACGAAGGAATACCTGCATCCTTGCCAGAAAAAACAACAACGGGGAAATAATGAAGTCGTTGTTGACTTTGCCGATTACCAAGACATACACGCAAAGTTAAAAGCGTTAGCCAAAGATCAAATAAGGCCTGTTGACGCACAAATCATCTTCATCATTAAGAAGCATTTTGATGCTTGTTCTATTATCGCGAGAACAGATAATATGAATTGATAAGGATTGTACCTGATTGCCCCCCGATCCGGTCGTTGACATCTACAATTATACAATTCGAGTGATACGATTTTTAAGGTACATTGACCTAAATCCACCGGGGCGGGCCTGGGTTCCCGATGTCTCGGCGCGTTGACGCTTTTACTCCAGATGCGCGGCGCACATATGCTGCTTACGGCCCTGTTTATATGCGGTGGAGTCTTAGCCGCGTTTTCCGCGCACATGATCTGTTTTTATCCATTGCGGGCAGCGGTCCTAGTGGAAACATTTTGGCTTTATGTTCCCATAGTCTTTGGTATTATTATTTGGTAAGTCTTAATTTTTTAGTCAAAAAATAGCAAAACCATTAGCGAATTTTTGCAAAATCAAGTTTCCGCTGGTAATGACCGCAAAATAAGACGACCTCTCGCAACTTTTTTTCTTGATTAAATCAATATATGGTATTATCTTGTGTAAAAAACCACAATATATTGATATCAAAACACCCGTGCAGGATATGCCAACTGCTTGAAGAAAAAAATTATTTAAAAATTTTTATAATCAATACCGGAAGCGTTTTGATCACGATTCTATCAAAAAGGAGAGGACCCAATGCACACAAAGATCAGAAAACGAGATGGGAGACTTGTTAAATTCAATGCGGAAAAGATTACCAACGCCATCGCCAAGGCCGGCGTGGCCACCGGTGAATTCGATCTGAACACCGCAAAGAAGCTCACCATTAAAGTGCTGAACCTGGCGGAACAACTCTTTGACCACAAGATCATGACGGTCGAAGAAATCCAGGACATCGTGGAAGAAGTCCTGATCTCCTCTCCCTACCGCAAGACCGTGAAAGCCTACATCATCTATCGGGAGCAGCACGCGCGGTTGCGGGAAATTACCAACCGCATGGAAGTCGATCTCGTCGATCAGTATTTAAAGAAAAAAGACTGGAAGGTCAACGAGAACAGCAACATGGACTATTCCCTCCAGGGGCTCAACAATTATATCTCCTCCGAGGTCAGTAAAGGCTACTGGCTGAATGAAATTTACACGCCCGATATCCGGGCGGCCCACACATCAGGAGATTTCCATATCCACGATCTGAGCCTTTTGTCCGTTTACTGCGTGGGCTGGGATCTCTACGATCTGTTGCTGGAAGGATTCAAGGGCGTCTCGGGAAAAGTGGAAAGCAAACCGGCTAAGCACTTGAGAAGCGCCCTGGGGCAGGTGGTCAACTTCTTCTATACCCTCCAGGGAGAAGCCGCCGGCGCCCAGGCCTTTTCAAATTTCGATACCCTTCTCGCACCCTTTATCCGCTATGACAACTTGACCTTCAGCGACGTCAAGCAGGCGCTCCAGGAATTTATTTTCAATATCAACGTCCCCACGAGAGTCGGGTTCCAGACCCCCTTTACCAATGTGACGCTCGATATCACCGTACCCAAGTACTACAGGGAACAGAATGTCATTATCGGCGGTCAGCCGCAGCAGGAAACATACAAGGAATTTCAGGAGGAAATGAATCTCTTCAACCGGGCGTTTCTGGAAGTCATGGAGGCGGGAGATGCCAAGGGCCGGGTTTTTACCTTCCCGATTCCCACGTACAACATTACCAAGGATTTCAACTGGGATGACCAGAATCTGGAAGGCCTCTGGGATATGACTTCCAAATATGGGGTTCCCTACTTTTCCAATTTCATCAATTCCGATATGAACCCCGAAGACGCACGGAGCATGTGCTGTCGGCTTCGGATTGACAACCGGGAACTTGAAATCCGGGGCGGCGGGCTTTTCGGCTCCAATCCGCTGACCGGATCCATCGGCGTCATCACCATTAATATGCCGCGCATCGGTTACCTTTGCTTAACCGAAGAAGAATTTCTGGACCGCCTCGAAAAACTCATGATTATCGCCAAGGACAGTCTGGAGACCAAGCGAAAAATCCTGGAGAAATTTACCGACGGCAACCTCTATCCCTATACCAAATATTACCTGAGAAATATCCATCAGCGTTTCAACGAATACTGGAAGAATCATTTCTCCACGATCGGTCTGGTCGGCATGAACGAAGCCTGTCTGAATCTGCTGAACAAAAATATTGCAACACGGGAAGGTCAAGCCTTTACAAAAAAGGTCCTTGATTTCATGCGCACCACCTTGATTCATTTCCAGCGGGAAACAGGGAACAATTACAATCTGGAATCGACCCCGGCCGAAGGCACGTCATATCGGCTGGCCCGCATCGACCGGGAAAAGTACCCTGACATGATTTTTGCCAATGACGAGGAAGTCAAGACGCACCAGGCGGAACCCTATTATACGAATTCGACGCAATTGCCGGTCAATCACACGGACGACATCTTCGAGGCCCTGGACCTGCAGGATGAAATCCAGACCAAGTACACCGGAGGAACGGTCTTTCACGTGTTTGCCGGTGAAAGAATAGAAAACCCCGGAGCCTTGAAAGGACTCGTTAAAAAGATTTGCACGGGATACCATTTGCCTTATATCACCTTCACCCCGACTTTCAGCGTCTGTCCCTCTCACGGATACTTAAAGGGTGAAATTGATGCCTGCCCGGTCTGCCAGGACAGCTGTGAAGTCTACTCCCGCGTTGTGGGTTATCTCCGTCCCGTCAAGCAATGGAACAAGGGCAAGCAGGAAGAATTCAATCAAAGACAGACCTTCAGTTTCTGATGATGAATATCGGCGGTCTACACAAAGTCTCCCTGATCGATTTCCCGGGGAAAATTTCTGCGATTGTGTTTTTGCAAGGCTGCAATTTCCGCTGCCCCTATTGCCATAATCCGGAACTGGTCAGCGAAAAGTTATACGGACCCTGTATTGAGGAAGGGGACGTTCTGGCCTTTCTGGAAAAGAGAATCGGAAAACTCGACGCGGTAACCATTACGGGGGGGGAACCGACACTTCAGGAAGGGCTGCCGGAGTTCATCCGCAGAGTCCGCGACCTCGGTTTTCTGATTAAACTGGATACCAACGGTTCCCATGCGGCCATGATCCGGTCATTAATCGAAGGCAATCTACTCGATTATATCGCCATGGACATCAAAGGCCCCTTACACCACTATGACCGGGTCTGTCGGGTAAACGTCGATAAAGGCGAAATCGAAAACAGCATCCGGGTCATCATCGGCGCAGCCGTCGATTACGAATTCCGGACGACTCTCGTCAAAGATCTCCTATCTGCGGGAGATATCCAGGCCATGGGCGAATTGATCCGGGGCGCCCGTCTGTTTGTTCTACAGAACTTCGTTCTCTCGAAGACGCTGGATACACGTTACCTTGATCGGAAACCCCTGTCCCCAAGTGAACTCGACGCGCTCAAGGACAAATTGAGCGGTTATGTCAAGCAGGTCATCATCCGTGATTAGGATCTTGTTTCTCAGGACGGACATATGCCAAAGCATAAAAAGAAAACCGGCCTCCCCAGAAGAGTTTCCACCGACAGCGTGACCTCATCCGACTACAATCAAGGCATTTCAGAAATACCGGATCTGAACACGACAGAACTCATCGCGCGGTTGACTAAAATTGGTTCGGCCCTTTCTGCAGAAAAAAATATTGACCGCCTCCTGGAAATGATCGTGGACGAAGCAAAGAAATTGACCAACGCCAACGGCGGAACCCTCTATGTCACGTCTGAGGATGAGATGGCGCTGAACTTCGCCATTGTACAGAACGACAAACTACAAATTCGCATGGGCGGCACAGGGAAAAAGATCAATTGGCCCCCTGTTCCGTTGAAGAATCCGGATGCCAGCCCGAATTACACAAACGTGTCGGCCTACTCCGCCCTGACGGGGAATGTGGTCAATATTGATGATGTTTATCATGCCACAGGATTCAATTTCGAAGGCACGCGTAGATTCGACGAACAAACAGGGTACCGCTCCACTTCCATGCTCGTGGTGCCCCTGAAAAATCATGACAATGACATGATCGGCGTTCTCCAGCTACTCAACGCTCAAGTTCCGGCAACAGGTGAAATTCGCGCCTTTACCCGGCAGGAACAGCAAATAACGGAGTCCTTGGCTTCCCAAGCGGCCGTCGCCCTGTCCAATAAAATTCTGATCCAGAGTTTGGAAGAGCTTCTCGATTCGTTTATCAGAACCATTGCCACCGCCATTGACGAAAAGTCCCCCTATACGGGAGGCCATGTCCGCCGTGTGGCGGATCTGACCTTGACGATCGCGGACCGGATCAATGCGGTCCGGGAGGGACCTTTTGCCGAGTGTTTTTTCTCGACGGAGCAACTTTCTGAACTCCGCATCGCGGCGTGGCTCCATGACGTCGGCAAGATCACCACACCGGAACATATCGTCAATAAGTCAACCAAGCTGGAAACCATCGTCGACCGAATCGAATTGATCAAGACCCGTATGGAAATTATGAAACGGGATCGCGAGATTGCCGCCTTGAAAAGAACACTCACACGCTTTCAGGCCAAAGGAACCGATCCGCTTCCTACCCAAGAGGATCCTACGGGATCACCTTATGATGATCTGTTTCAGTTTATTGAAAAAATCAACCTGGGCGTCGACGAAATCAATGATGGGATGCTGGATCGGTTACGTGCCGTTTCGGAATGGCAATGGCAGGACAAGGATGGTTTGAAACCGCTCCTGACGGAGAACGAAATCTATAATTTAAGTATCCGCCGGGGCACCTTGACCGATGAAGAGCGGGCGACCGTTGAAAGCCATGCAGCCATCACCCGCGGCATGCTTTCAAAATTGCCGTTCCCCAAAAAATTCAAGGATGTTCCCTTTCTCGCCGCCAGCCATCATGAAAGGTTAGACGGCACCGGCTATCCCCAAGGTTTGACAGAGGACCAGTTGCCCCTTCAGGCCCGCATCCTCGCATTGGCGGACATTTTTGAGGCCCTGACAGCGACTGACCGTCCCTATAAGCAAGGGAACACGCTGAACGACGCAATCCGGATCATGGCGCTCATGGTGGAGAATCACCACATCGATGCAGACCTCTTTCATCTTTTTCTTCAGCAAAAGATTCACTTGGATTATGCTGACCGGGAATTGTCGGACTGGCAACGCGAAAAACCGGGTGTTTAGTTCCTTTTTTTCCCGCCGGATTTTTTCTTCGTATCTGCTTCGCTGGACAACTGTCTGATTTCCCTATCGATATCCTGATAGCGGGGATTATTCATGGGGTAATATTTCAGGGCTTCCTTAAAGTGAAAAAGGGCTGTTTCGATCTTCCTTTGCTTTTTGAAATAGATCCCAAAATAATAATGGGAGTCCCCCATTTCCTTGAGTTTGCCGTAAACCATGCCTATGCTGTAATAAATTTCTTCATCTTCCAGTTCTGTTGCTTCCAGGACATGAAAATATTCGATTGCCTTTTCATAAAAACCCATCGCCTCATTGGAATTGCCTAGATAGGCCAGCGTTTTGGTATCCGTCTGATCTATTTTATAGGCCTTCATCAGATAATCAATGGATTCAGGATACTGTCCCAATTTAAAGTAACCCACCCCGATGTCTCGCAATACTTCTTTATCCGCAGGCGCCAAAAGCAGGGCTTGTTTGAATGTCGCCAGCGATTCACCGTAGAGGCCCTTTCTCGCCTGAACCACACCCAGTCCATACAGCATATCCACATTTTGAGGATTTTTCCTGACCTCGCCTTCGAAATATCTGATCTTGGATTCCACATCTCTTCCACCCGTCATCAGCACAGTCTTTATTCTCCCAAATGGGCCGACAATCTCATCTTTTCCTCCGCTTTTGGCATAAGTGGTCTCGAGCAGACCATCGATGTAGCGAATCCGGTCATCTGTCCCCGGATGCGTCATGAAGTAGGATGGAACCGTACTGGAATAGAATTCATAACGTCTCATCATTTTAAGAACATTTAATGAAGAGTCTGCTTTGTATCCGGCCTTGACAAGATAGGACATCCCATAACGATCAGCCTCCTCTTCATGGTCCCGGCTGTACTTAAGCGCCATGGTCTGTGATGCGGCGAGAGAAAATCCCATCAGGGCCGCCGACAGATCGCCTCCCCCCCCCAGAAAAGCGCCGGCGAGCACCCCCAGCAACGTGGCGATATTGACTTTGGTGGCTTTATTCACCATATCGGCAATATGCCGGGCGTTTACATGCGCTATTTCATGCGCCAGGACCGCCGCCAGTTCCCCTTCCGTATCAACCAGGGCAATCAACCCCCGATTCACATACACGTATCCGCCTGGCGTTGCGAACGCATTGACCGACGAATCTTTGACAATCGAAAAACGATAATCAAAAAGGGGGTTTTTAACGGAAGCCAATACCGTCGTCCCGACTTTTGTGATGTAATCATTCATTCTTCTTTCCTGGACCAGGAAATCATTTTTTACCATCTTTTCATAAAATTCCTGTCCCAGTTTCTTTTCGTCCTCGATCGTCAGTTCGGCGCAAGCCAAGGTGACAAACGAAAGACAAATCATCCCCGACAAGAACAGCAGAGCTGACATTTTCTTAATTAATCCAAATGAGTTCATCATTATTGTTCGTTCCACATGATGTCGATGTGTTTATGAATCCCCGCTAAAAAGACGGAGACGTGTAACGATAACGGGCCTTTAACTCTCCCAGTTTACCACGATTCCAGCCGGATGTTCTGCTGAAATATTGGGTAATGCGGGCAATGGAATCCACGGCAGCGGCATTGCAGGTGTCACATTTCTGCCATAACCCCCTCCGGATTGAGCGGCATACCGAACAGATCGTGAACTCCGGGGAAAAGGTCATGACACGGCAGGTGGATTGGCGGTATACTTGACCGACCAGCTCTGCCAGTGTTGCCCCGGACGGCCCCGTTTCTCCGAGCCAGAGATGGGAAATCGCCCCACCGCCGAACAGGGGATGGAAAGCACCCTCCAGTTGCAACCGATCAAGGGGGGGGTGAGTCGAGGCTACATTCAAATCAGTGGAGTTGGTATAAAAAATTTCTCCCTTCGATAAATCACCCTTAACAATCCTGCCCGCTTCCGGTGAAAAGTACCGTAAATCGAGCTTTGCAAACCGGTAAGCCGTGGTTTCGGCGGGAGACTGCTCCAGAATGATTCGCAAACCGTGATCCCGGGAAAGCTGTTCAGCTTTCTTTTTCAGGAAACCAACAACTTTCAAACCGAATGCCATGGCGTCGCCGGATTCATGTAATTGTTTCCCCACATGAATCTGGACCAGTTCGTTGAGTCCCAGCAAACCAATAAAATAGGATGTTTTTTCCAAACGGAGATAAGGCGCGCCATCCTTGTTTATCGCCAGAATGGACAGGGGACCTGCTTCCCCATACGAAAGCAACCTCTCGATAAAGTGACGTTTCTGGAGATGGGCCTTTGCCGCCAGTTCCATCAATCCCTCCAGCAGGCGAAACAGCTCCGCTTCATTTTTCCCGGCTTTGTAAGCGGCGCGAGGCAAATTGAGAGTTACATTCTGCATGGCCGCCCATCGCATTTTCCAAGGCGTCAGTTGCTCGCCGTCTTCCGGGTTGAAAAAATCACGCGTCCCACAGATCATCTGTGTGTCATCGCTGCGTTCGAAGAGGAAAAAAGGATTCCCCTTCTCCACCGCGACTTCGCAAACCTCCTCCAGGAACTGGGCATGACCAGGTGTCCGGAAAAACTTTTCCGTAATATGTACAAACGGCCGGGGAAAAATGAAAGGACTGCCTATCGCGTCCCCTTTTTTCAACACCTGGAAGATCGCCCGGGCAAACCGGCGGGCGTCTTCACCGTAGTCGTCATAGGCCTTTCCGGTGAACTCGCCGCCGGGTCCGATGGCCGGCACATTCCGGAAATGGGGGGGGACTTCCCAGTACAGGTGAATATCCGTAAAAATAGCCTGACCGCCTCGGGCCGCCGTCATCTGGGAAAACTCATAGATCAGCATCTGGGCGAATTGACGGACCTCTTTATCGGTCTTGCCTGCCAGGTACGGCGCCAGAAATAAATTGACCGCATCCCAGCCGATAATTCCGGCAAACTGGCCCTGCAGGATGGCACCGAACCGCACCATGTGAGCCAGGAGCACTTCGGCATGCTTGGCCGGTTTGGCAATCGTCATGGAGTGCGAGAGATCGAGGCCGAACTTTTTGATGTACTCAAGGGACTGACAACAGCTGTAGGGGCGGTCTACATACCCCAGGCTGTGGATGTGAATATCACCCATAATATGGGCGTCACCGATATCCTGAGAAAAAACATCATGAAGGGCATATTCTCGCTTGATCCCTTCCGCGAAGACCAGATTCGTCCCCTCAGGACTGTGAGGCACATTGGCGTTTTCCTTGTTCTGGTGAAGAATCAACTGTCTCACATCATAGAGGGGAAACCCGATCCGGGCATGCATCCTTCGCTGATCTTCCAGACCCCGTTCGATCAGCTTCGCATCCACCATCTCTCGAATGAGGTTGGTCGTCAGCAGGGCGATTCCGGAAGCGATGATTTGGCGCTCCACTTCCCGGCTGATCCCTTCCGCCGTTTCCACATCAATGCTCGTCTCGCGGATGAGAGCGTCAACGATTTTTCGCCGGTCCCACCGTGTGATGTCCTCTCCGGACGTTCTGACAAAAAGTGTAATATCTGTTGTTTCCTGTGGTTCCATGTATTGCTGCAGAAGCCTCTTTTTTGCTCAGATGTTGGTGCGGGAAACGTCCTCCAAGACAGAGAGGGATTCTTCCGCCGCCTTGGACAACGCTTCGTCGTCATGATGATTGATGGAAAAGACACGAAAATGAACAACACGGGCAGGAATAAAGCGGTAGATATCCTTCAGGGGTTCGGGCGACGTTTTTCCGGTCATGGGATTGAAGATGTAAATGCGTTTTTCGGACTCCGCCAAAGGATTCAACGGGCGCGGGTCCTGGGTGGCCAAGTCCACCCGGAACCGAACGTTCTTCAAGCCGGACGGCAGAAAAGCTCGGATCCGTTTTTCATAATCCGGGGCCGGGGCGAAACGGGTTCCCCGCTGGACCTGATCTACCGAAATTTCCGTAGAAAAGGCCATCTTCCATTTCACCTGCCGCTCATAAAGTTTCTTCCATTCCCGCCCCAGACGCCTCCTCCTGCCGTCACTGCCGTTGAGCCAATTCTTTGTTTCATGAAACAGCAGCCATTCGTCACAGCCCAGATAGCGATCCATATCCTGGAGCGGATTCCCAGGGAGAATCAGATCCATTGTTTCCCGGAAAATCTCCTGAAGATGAAGATCAAGGGCCCGTGTCGTCCGGTGAAAATAGACATTCGTGTAAAGGTTCAAACGGGCGTTCAGAAAGCGGTTCAGGGCCGAGATGCCCGCCTGATGCAGAGTCAGGCCACTGGGCGAATAAAAGGTATAGTACTGAAGACGCTTCGCATCGACCAAGTCCAGGGAAAAACCCGTCATGTAGGCATCCCGCTGAACATAGTCGAGATTATCCGCCGTGTAGATTCCCGTAAACAGCTGCCTGAGCAATTTCAGCCATTTCGGCCTCCCGCCCTCATCTTCCCGGGGTGCGTGGATCAGAAACGCCACCTGGTTGGGATCGAGCGTTTCGCCCGGATCAAACGGACCCGAGGGACTCCGGACTATCCCGCGGATCATGGCGCCGAGTTTTCTGACGATAATGTGCTGACTGATATCCTCGTGAGTCAGGCCGTACTGACACAGGTAGTGTTCATCGAAGAAATGGCCGTAGGGTCCGTGGCCGACATCGTGTAGGAGCCCCGCAATCCGCAGCAACTCTTCGACATAATGGAGCGATGGCGCGTCCCGACAGACCTCCTTGAGGCTGTCGTATAATTTTGTACCGAACGCACCGGCATTGTGCATCGTTCCCAGGGAATGCTGAAAGCGGGTGTGTTCCGCCGCGGGATAGACCCACCGGGCGCTCTGGAGTTGGCAAATGCGCCGCAGACGCTGTACCCAAGGCGTATCGATCAGATCCTTCTCCGTCTTCTCGAATGCGTCATCGGCAATAGGCACCGTGAAGACGGTGTAATCGTAAATCGGATCGGCGATCAACGCGATGCCCTTGTATATATCTGGATATTCTTTCTGTCTGGTTTTCATGACCTTTCCCGGATGGAATCAATAAACCGTAATATCAGTGAAATGTATTTCTTACACAATATTCTGTTTATGTTTATTTGACTTCCGTTCGAGGGTCAAGGATTTTCCTTTCCGGACTGCCTGCCCCTACTGGATTTATTTGCGCCCCTGATGTATAAAAAAAGTGTTTTTTGTCTGGCCTCCCGCAGCGTTTTGCAGGAATTCACTTTGCATCGGACAGGAGCATATCATGGGAACAAACAATGTTGCTTTTCTGGAAGTGATTGAATGGTTCGACGAGTCGGGAAAGGAACTGGTTCATCGTATCCCGGAGGTGGGCTCCGGTGAAATCAAGTGGGGAGCGCAACTCGTTATCCGGGAAAGCCAGGTTGCCGTGTTTTTCTACAACGGCAAGGCCTGCGACGCTTTGGGGCCCGGTCGTCACACCCTCAAAACGGCAAATATCCCCGTTTTGACCAAAATTCTGAGTGTCCCCTGGGGCATGACCAGTCCGCTGCGGGCGGAGGTTTATATCGTCAACACAAAGGTCTTTCCCAACCTGACCTGGGGCACCCGGGACCCGGTCGCGTTCCGGGACAGCGAACTCGGCCTGATCCGCCTGCGGGCTTTCGGCGTGTTCAATATTCGGGTTCTGCAACCTATCCTGTTCATCAATAACCTCGTCGGCACCCAGGGTGCTTACACCCAGAAAGACATCGAGGAGTATCTGAACCGGGTCATCGTGTCCCGCTTCAATGACCTCATGGGTGAGAGAATCGATACCATTTTTAGTCTTCCCAGTCGTTACAACGATCTTTCAGAAGAGCTCAAGCAAGTCCTTTACACCGATTTTGGCCATTTCGGCCTTGGTATTTCCGATCTGTTTATCCAGTCCATCACGCCGCCGCCCGAGGTGCAAAAGGCCATCGATGATAAAAGCCGCCTGAGCATGTTCGACGATCTGAACCAGTTGCTCAAGATGAAGGCTGCCATGGCCATCGAAGAGGCTGCCCAGAATCAAGGCGAAGCGGGTGCCGGCATGGGCATGGGCATGGGAGTCATGATGCCCGCTCTGTTTTCCGATACTTTGAAGAGCACAGGCGGCGCCTCCCAATCACCTCCCGGGATAGTCTGCCCCGACTGTCGACAAGTGATACAGGCCGATGCCAAGTTTTGTCCCCTTTGCGGGCATCAGATCCTGGTTTTCCAGCAATGTTCCCACTGCGGCAAAAACCTGCCGGCAAACGCCAAATTCTGCCTCCAGTGCGGGAAACCCGTTTCGGAGAAACCGCAGCCGATCCACTGCAGTCATTGCGGGTCGGAAAATCTCTGCCATGCGATATTCTGTAATCAGTGCGGCGAAAAGCTCGGATAGGCACTGTCATTTTTAGCCGGCTCCGATACATGGCGGACAAGAGAAGTATGATCTGCGCTGCGAAGTGATCTTTCTCCGTTCAGGGAGAGACAGTCGGTTTTCCCTGACGAAAGGACAGGGGTTTTTTCGTGGCATCTTTTTTATCGGCCTTCCGGCAGACGATCCGAGCCAATTTGCCGCTGACGCTTTCCGGGGAAACAGTACGGAAGACCTTCTCGAATTCCGAGAAAGACTCGATAACCTGTTCGTCAGGACTGAGGCGGCTGTGTTTTGAAATACGCAGTTGCGAGCTGGAACATTTGAATTCCCACCACTCCAGGGCATAGCCATTCCGATTAACCTTTGCCTCCGCATGATCTGAAACCGAGGAAGATTCCGCCTCCAAGTCATCGAATTCGATCCGTACCCGGACAAGTTTACGGTTTCCTTCCTGCGTTTTCAAATGTTTCCGGTCGTAGAAATATTCCCGGTTGTCCTGCGAGCGCCAAAAAAAAACCCAGCGATCATCACGAGCGGTCTTCCTTTCCACAATCTTTTCATATCGGCACGCGTCAACGTGATTTAAACAACAGGCCCTTTGAAAATCCTTCAAGGCTTCCGTTTTCTTCCCCGCCTCATAAAACAGCTTTCCTCGACTGAAATGAAGCTCCCGGTCACCGCTTTGCAGCGACAGGGCTGCTGAAAAATCGTCGAGGGCGCTGTCCCATTTGTTATTCTCTTCGAAAAGTATGCCGCGCTGCACGTAAAATGCCGGAACAGCGGGTCTCTTTTTGATCAGGGCGCTGAAATCCGCAATAAGGATGCGCGTGTCGTTGTTTCTGATCTTTTTCAATGCGGAAATAAACGGCGGCATTTGATCGATAGGAGCGAGTGTCAATGCCTGTCTGTAATTCTCCGCAGC
>CAYOYJ010000047.1:0-15433 GCA_964408155.1 uncultured Syntrophales bacterium | reverse complement strand
CCATGGAGCTGCGCCACCTGATCCTCAGCCATCACGGCGTGCTGGAGTTCGGCTCGCCGAAGCGGCCGAAAACCGTGGAGGCCATGATTGTCCACCAGATCGACGATATGGACGCCAAGGTCAACGCCTTCCAGGAATATATCGCCGGCAGCGAAGACAGTGACTCCGACTGGACGCCGTTCCACCGGTTGTTTGAGCGCTACATATACAAGGGGAGTTCCATTGAATAATCGTGACCGGGGTGCGATGGCCCCGTATTACAGGGTGTATGTCGGTTATAGCAGCGACATGCCGATTTTCCCGGGCAGGTGCTCCGCTGTTTTTAACGGCTGCCTAAACGATCCGACGGTTTCAGATACTTGAACAGGTCATTCATTTCATCCGAGTATTCCTTACCCGCCTTGTATATAACAAGCGGGGGGAGAATGTGCAGCTCTTCCCCGCCTTCCTTGATTCCTTCCACCAGAATGAATTGCGCTTCCGAATCCGGATAGGAATGAACGATACGCATCCGCTTGGGCTCGATCTTCTCGTGGCGCATGAGGGAAATGGCTTCGGCGCTGCGTGGGGCCGGATAGATGAAGGCAGCATGGCCGAACGGCTTCAGCAGCCGGCGAGCTCCATGGAGGAAATCCTTAAAGCTGCCCTCCACCTCGTGGCGGGCGATGGCCTTTTGCCGGTTCGGATTGACTTTTCCGGAAAGCACACGGCGATAAGGGGGATTGAAGATGACGGCGTCGAAGGAAGAAGCGGGAAGGTTTTTCCCCATCCGGCGGATATCGCCCGTCCGGATTTCAATCCGGCCGGATAAGTGATTCATGGCAACGTTGCGCCGGGCCAACTCGGCCAGATCTTCCTGAATTTCAATGCCGGTCACCTGCAAGGTGTCTGTGCGTAATGCCAGAACAAGACTGATTATGCCGCTTCCGGGGCCGATTTCCAGAACATGATCAGTCGGCCTTTCCTGGAAAAAGGCGGCCAGCAACAGGGCATCGACGGAAAACCGGTAACCCTTGGCCGGTTGAAGCACCTTCAACCGGCCGTTAAAGAGCCGGTCCAGAGTTTCCCCCTCTTTCCGAAAAGCCGATAAATTTGCCTCGGGCATGATGGCTTCCTTTCCGGCCGTCCGGCGTCCGTCATCGGGACGGTTTCCGGTTGTTAATCCAGCAGATGGACAAATACGCCGCTTCTTAATTTCGGTTCGAACCAGGTCGATTTGGGAGGCATGATAAGTCCCGCATCGGCCACCTTGATGAGCTCTTCCAATGTTGTCGGGTACATGGAAAACGCCACCTTGAAGCCGCCGCCGTCCACGAGGCGCTCCAACTCCGTCATGCCTCGGATGCCGCCGACGAAATCGATCCGCTTGTCCGTCCGGGGATCCTGAATGCCGAGGACCGGAGCGAGCAGACTGTTCTGCAGAATGGACACGTCGAGGCTGCCGATGGGGTCGTCCGCCTTGTAGATTTCCGCTTTGGCCGCCAGCTTGTACCACCGCCCACCCAAATACATGCCGAATTCATGCGCTGCCGTCGGGCTCTTTTCCTTGTAATCAGCGGTAACAACGAAACTTTCCGCAATGCGCGCCAGAAACACCCGCTCGTCCAGACCGTTTAAGTCCTTGACCACCCGGTTGTAGTCCAGAATCCGGAGCTGGTTGTGCGGGAAGGCCACAGCGAGGAAAAAATTGTACTCCTCGTCGCCCCGATGATTCGGGTTATCGGCCCGGCGGAGTTTTCCGACGGAGGAGCCCGCCGCCGCCCGGTGGTGACCGTCGGCAATGTAGAGGGCGTCGATCCGGGCGAATTCATTCCGGATGGCCTCGATCATGGCGCTGTCCTTAACCACCCAGGCCGTATGGCCGATGCCGTCGTCGGCGGTGAAATCGTATTCCGGCGTTCCGGAGACGATCCCGGCGACGATTTTGTCGAAGGAATCCCGGGCCTTGAAGGTCAGGAAAACGGGGCCCGTGTGGGCGCCCACCACGTCGATGTGACGGGTCCGGTCCGTTTCCTTGTCCGTCCGGGTCAGTTCGTGTTTTTTGATCAGGCCCTTTTCATATTCCTCGACGCTGTAACCGGCGACGATCCCGTACTGCTGGCGGCCGCCCATGGTCTGACGGTAGATGTAGTAACAGGGCCGGTCGTCCTGGAATAAAATCTTCCGGTCGATCATCTGCTGCATATAGGACTTCGCCAACTCGTGCACATAATCGCCCTCCGACTTCGCCCCTGCCGGAAGGTCGATTTCCGACTTCTCCACATGGAGAAAACTGGCGGGGTTGCCCGCGGCAAGCTTTTGTCCTTCTTCCACGTTCAGGACGTCGTAGGGGTAGGAGGCGACTTCTTTGACGACGTCTTTCCTGGGTCTTAAGGCACGAAACGGGATGACATTGGACATGTTGTACTCTCCTCTTGCGAAATTGGCGCCATACTGCCATACTGACCCGGTGAAATCAACCGGAAAAGGGTCGCGGATCCTCGGTAAAAAAATCAGGTTAAAGTGGGCGCATCATCATGATAAATCGTGTTTTTATCCACGGATTGGAGAGCACCGGCCGGGGAGTGAAAGGGCAGTATTTCCACACGCATTACCCCGATATGCTGATTGAAGATTATGAAGGGCCGTTCGAGACGCGGATGGATAAATTGAACCGGCTCCTTGAGGGCAAAGAGCATCTGATCCTCGTGGGATCCAGTTACGGCGGCCTCATGGCGGCGGTTTACGCCTGTGAAAACCAGGCGCGGGTGAAGAAACTGATTCTTCTGGCGCCGGCTCTGATGCTGCCGCAGTTTTACCCCTGTCGGAAAGCGCGCTTGACCCTGCCGGTCGTGCTTTACCACGGCAAGCAGGATGCCATCGTTCCTCCCGAGGCGACGCGGAAAATCGCCGAAGAAGTATTTACCAACCTCTTTTACTATGCCGTAACCGATGACCATTCCCTCCATGGACATTTTGAAAAGATGCCCTGGGATTGCCTTCTGGCGAGTAGGGAATGATCATAGAAATCAGAATTGTTGACTCTCTAAAAGGGCCTTCTCCCTCATTGAATTCTAGAAATGATCCCTGTTGCTTGATCTACCGGTATCTCGGGGATATACGAGGAGCCCACAAAAAGGGTCCTTGTAAATTACGCGAAAGAAGTGGTTATAAAGTTATAATTTTAATGGAATGGGCGGCATGACGACGGCCTCGCCGTCAACAACGATCTTGCCATCCTGGTTTACACAGGTAGTCCGGAATTTCACTCTGTTTCTTTCTGTAAACTTTTCGATGACCTCTACCCGGGCCGTGATGGTATCAGAAATGCGAACCGGGCGTTTGAACTCCAGGTTTTGGCTGACATAGATTGTTCCTGCACCGGGAAGACTTACACCGAACACGGCAGATATGAGTCCCGCCGAGAGCATCCCGTGTACAATTCTCCCATTGAATATGGTGCTTTTTGCAAAAGTTTCGTTGATGTGGGCCGGGTTCAGGTCTCCCGTGACCCCGGCATAGAGGTAGACGTCCGTTTCCGTGACGGTTTTGGTAAATTCAGCTGAATCTCCTATATGCATCTCGTCGATCGTTTTCCCGATCATGATTTTCTCCTGTTATAATCGTCCCGTAAATAATTCGTATTTTAAATTCCGTATACAGCCTGCAAATCAAGCGTTAGGCATCTTCAATCAAAGGGCGGCTGGTTGCTTACGCCTATAACGGAGATCTTAGAACCAGCTCTTGAATATCCAGCTGTTTTCCCGAAGGTCTTTGACATCGTCCTTCAGCATCTCACAGAGTTGCATGTTCTGGATAGCAACCCCACCCATGTAGGCAAGAGCCATCACAAACTGAATCTCGCCTTCCGAGAATGTCCTGGATGTGCTGCTGTACAGACGCAGCACGCCGATGACCTCATCACGGGACTTGATGGGCACACTGAGAATTGTAACGATGCCCTCCTCTTTCTTTTCCTCCCGGTACTGGACTCCGGCATCGGTGGCGGCGTTTTTGACCACAACAGGCTGTCCCTGAAGGGCTTGGGCGATACTCTTTTCCGCCGAGATCGGTCCCTTGTTGAGGTATCTTTCCGAAAGACCATAGCTTGCGGCGAGGCGCAGGGTTGCGTGATTCTCATCCAGCAGCCGAATGGAGGCCGCCTTGACATTCATGGACTCTGCCACATTCTTCGTGAGGGTCTCAAGGATCGTTTTGATGTCCTTACTGCCCGTGATGTCTGCTGCCAGTTCGAGAAATATCCGGGTGGCGTTGCGAAGTTTTTCGATGCGGTCTGCTTTAGCAATGGACAGGCCACCCAAGTCGGCAAGTACCGTAAAAAACTCGATCTCCTTATCGGAGAAATCCCGGATATCGGATGTATAGAGTGACATGCAGCCAATCATCTCATCGCGAACGATAACGGGGACTACAAGAATGGAGCCGATTCCCTCTTTTATTTTGGATTCCTTGTTCTGAAGGCGGTCGTCATTCTTGGCGTCCCGATAATGGAGGTACCCGTTTTTCTTGAGCATCTTCATGATCGGCAGGGTCCGTCCCGGTGCGGTGTGGATATAATTCTTGGAGAGCCCTGTCTGGGCCGCAACGATGTAATGGGTCTTGTTCTCATCACTGGCCAGGAACAGACATGCCCCCTTGGCATGCATTGTGGCAACGGCAGACTCAACGATCATCTGACAAAGTTTTTCTCGATCGTTGGTTGCACCCAAGACCCTGGAAACTTTGTGAATTTCCTTGATGTATTCGCTCATGTCACTCTCTCTTTTCTTTTAAAGTTGATTTCTTAGTGGAAGCCGTCCCAATCGGGTCTTTTTTACCGTTGTTTTTTTGGATGCTACCCTCATTTTTTCGCTTCATCGCGTTCCGTAAGCCACCAGATGATTTTTGGGGCAAACTCACGCTGCGCTTTGGAGCTCACGTAGATACCGATGTGGCCTGTATCGAGACAGACATCCTCCTTATCCCTGCTGGCGATCTTACCGGTGAACTGATCGCACGACTGGGGTGGCACCAAATGGTCATAGCGGCCATAGATATTGCGTACGGGCAGGGTGATGTGCTTCAGATCGACCTTTTTCCCGCCTAGGACGACTTCGTTCTTGATAAGCCGGTTTTCCAGGTACATCCATTTTATGAATTCGCGGAAAGTCTCACCGGGGAGATCCGGGCTGTCGAAGATCCAGCGTTCCATGCGAACGAAGTTTTCCAGGAAATCCTTGTTGTGTATATTCTCCAGGAAACCCACGTATTTGTCGATCATGAGACGTGCCGGGTTAAGGAGTAAGAAGCCAAGGTTCATGATGTCGCCCGGGATATTCCCGTAGGAAGCCACCAGTTTGTCTGGATCAAGAGATTTTGCCCAGACGTTGAGCAGGCCTGCTTCGTGATCGAAATTCGTCGGTGTTACGGTCAGGACCAGATTCTGGATCTTTTTCGGGTGCAAAGCCGCATGCATGACGCACATGGTTCCGCCCTGGCAGATTCCCATGACGTTGATCTGCTGTACGCCGTATGCATTGCGAACAAAATCGACGCAACTGTCGATATAGCCGTTGACGTGATCGTCCAGATTGAGAAACCGGTCTTTTCGAGTCGGGTAACCCCAGTCGATCATGTAGACATCGAGACCCGCAGCGAGGAATCTCTCCACCACGCTACGGCCGGGTTGCAGATCGAGCATCGTCTCTCGATTCACCTGTGCATAAACGACCAGAAGCGGTGTTTTGAGCGAAGGGGCCTTTACAGGCCGATAGTGTTTTAACTTGACGCGATCTTCTTCCCAGACCACGTCATAAGGTGTTGTGGCGACCTCTGTTTCCAAGGGGCTCAGAAGCACATCCCTGGCGTTGCGAAGCCGGTCGCAGAAAGTCGCCGTGTCGCCTACAACACGGGCCATGATTAATTCCCCGGCTTTGATATAGGGCGCCATCATGCCGGGAATTTGCTTTTTCTCATCCCCTTGCATCCGTTTTCCCCTGTGTTTTCGTTGTATTTACCTCTTTCGTTTGCTGACGAAGCCCTTCTTGTGCTTTTCGCCTGGCTTCGGCTCTTAATTTCAGGCGGGCTTTTTTTTCGGCTTCCCTGCGCGCCGCTTCCTCGGATTTTTGTTGTTCCTTTTCTTCCGACTGTATGTCGGTTTCCTTCTTCGGTCTTTCCTGAAATTCTTCTGCTACCCTTTGCGCTTCTTTGCGCTCAAGCTCTTTCACCCTCTTTTTAAGGATGTGCAGGTCTTTATACAACTCATCCATGTCCCGGTTCGTGGGGATCGGCAGATGCTGAAGCAAATCCATGAAAAACTCTGCGCGGGCAGCCCGGAAATCATGCATTTTATTAAGGGCATCACGCAGTGTTTCAATATAATCATTGGACCGCAACAGGGCCAGGTAATGGTCTTCAAGCTTCTGAATCCAAAGCTGATAAAGCACACGCGAATCATCAGCACCTGTCTTGCCTTCCCGTTCCAGCTTGGCGATTTCCTCCTGCACAGCATAATAAGATTTTTCCATGGGAATCATCAGTAATTGAAAAAATTCGGCGAGAGCCGACTGGAAGTCCGATGCATACTCGATCACCTTATTGAGCCGCTCCTGGTAATAACGTGTCAAACCAATCTGTGGGATATTCAAAATCTTGCGGAAATCATCCATTTGGGTGTGGTAGATCGTTTTGGTCGTTTGCTTGAGAAACTCGGCCATATTTTCGGGTTTGCCTGTTGCAGTCATGCCGAGGATTTCGGCCATCTGCTGTTCAAGCTTAATGGAATACCCCCAGAAAGGCTGGAGAAACTTCAACATCAGATCTCCACTGGAGTTTACGGATTCAAAATCGCCGGGTTTAGGCATGCCGGTAATGGAGGAAAGGGCCTGGAAAAATTCGATGAGTTCCTTGAAAATCACGTCAGGGCCGGGGGGGCTAACGGTCGTGTCAGTTTGTGTGGGTGAGGCGGCAAAAGGCGCTTGCCAGCTCCGGGTGGTTTGTTTCATCGCTTCCTCCCATACGGCAATCTGGCTTTTGACCCAGTCTGCAAAAACAACACTTTGTGCATCTTCTTCGGTCTTTTTCTTGTCAACCATGTCTTACCCCTTTTCTACCGGCGGTTCAGAAGAAGAAAAGCCCCCTGACTTTCCTGACGGTTTGATATTTTCATAAAGTTTTCCATAGGAAGCCATCAGGGTTTGAAACTGGTCGGCCTGCTTTTTCATGAGCCCTTCGAGCCCCTTTACCACCAGGTCAGGGTCCGTTTCTTGGCGACCGGTTTTCTTCCTGCGGCTTCGCAAAGATTTTTCAAGATCGGTTATTTTCTTTTTCAAATCGTCGTTTTCTCGGGCCAGCTCATCATATGTCCTCCGTGGGACCAGCCCCAAGAGTCCGATGAATTCCTGGTAGGATTTCATAAAATCCAAGACAGCCTTTTCCCATATCTGATCATTCATTGCCGGGGTATCTGTATTCTTTTTCAGATCATATAATTCCCGGAACAGGTTCATCTGGAATTCGCAGGCTTTGAATCCCTCGTTTGCCAAGCGTTGCAGGTTCTCGATCTGTTCCTGTCCCTTAGCGGCGTTGATCAGAAAGTTCCCCCAGAATTCCAGAAAATTTTTATCCATGTCATGGTCCTCCAGAGATTATGAGAGCCCAATTACCGGCGTTTGGTTTTCCTTTCAAGGCATAAAGGACCGGCTGCGTTGTACAAGTCGATCTGGAAGCGTACCGGTCCGCGCAGTCCATTTCGAAATTGCTTGTGCAGGGCGCATTCGGAAGATGGCAAGGACCAGGACGTGGCGATCGCACCATGTCCCCTTGGGAATTCAGTTAACTCAACATCGATAAAGTCAGAGGGGGCAAGTGCCGAGTTGCGGTCAACGAGATCGTCTTCTGCAGCATAACAAAGCAGCCAGGGAATACCTTTCTCCCGGATTCGTTTGAAATTCAGGGACCGACCAAACAGTTTTACCGGCAGCATGCCGTCTTCGGCCACAGGTTTTGTGTAAGAACCATAACTCAATTTCGTTAACTCCACCGGCAGATCGTTACGTTCATAAATGAGCCAGTAGTTGAGTGCTGCCGCTGTCGGCGTGATCCGGAAAGGTTCGTCTTCCTGATTGTTTAACATGTCGAGGTCACGATACAGTGTAACCAAGGGGGCTTCTTGTTCAATACTTTTCAGCTTGAAAACCCAGCTCATAACCTTGCCATCAACTACTTGATTGCCGTTTGGCAAAGTTTTGATGGCATAGCCGAGATCGCGGAAACGTGGGGGGAGTAATTCAATGTATTTCACAAGGGCCTGGCTGCGTGTGCCGTCCATCGGTGCGACACAGGTGATAAAAGCGTCCACCAGCCCATCCAGCTCTCCGGACAAAAGACTGATTGCGGCAACATAGCCTCCCTGGCAAAATCCGTTAAGGGTAACCGGTTTGCCGTGGCGCTTGCGAAGCATATCACAGAAATACTTCGTATCAAGGCAATCTTCTTCTCCAGTCATGGTTTGGACCGCCGGCCTGGTTTGGATGTCCTTCATGATGCGGATATAAGTTGGAATACCTTGATTGGCGAAACAATGCGTATAGCTTTTGTTTTCTCCGGGAAGAAAGGCCAGTATCGATGCTCCGAGGACGTAAGGAGGGATTATCAGAATGGGTTTGCCGCCGGGGCGGACCTCCGTGCATCCCTTCCAGGGAAGGACCTGATAAAGGGTAAACCGGTCCGTTTCTGCGACCTTGATATAACCGCCATCGTCGAAATGGAATCCAAAATGTGGCTCAATGTCTCGGATCGCTTTTGGATACTCTTTGACCACGACATCAACAAGTTTAGCAAAACGCTCCGACTGCTGGAAAATATCTCTCCCTTCTTGATCAAAGAGCGTGTTTAGCCAGGCTGAGTACCAATTCCCCATCTCGCTGGCATAAAACTGATTTATCATCTGTATAGTTCCAAGCAGACTCCTTCTTGCGATTTTCATATTGAAATCAAAAAGTTCAAAATAGCCCCAAGCTGTTTCTTGGGGCATAGATTTGAAGATTTTTTCTTTCTCGACCTGCTGGAAGTACCGGGCTGCCAGCCAGTAAGGGGCCATAAATTCAAAGTATTTATGGCAGACGCCATTCATGAAGGTCTGCGCGGCCACAATCATCTTCGCACTCGACAGGGACGCCTTCGAACTCATTTCGCCCTGCTTGAACACCAGTTTCAGAAAACTATCCGCCAGATCAACCGACGGTACTATTGTAGAAGGGTAAGGCATAGATCACTTCCTCTACCATGCCGATTCCGATCACATGAATCAGCATTTATTTCTTCTCCTGGAAGAAAGCTTCCATTTTCTCAAAATTTGCATCAACCAGCTTTTTGAAATCCTCAAAACCTTTTCTGTACATCGATGCCCACTCTTTAGCAGCTTTCTTGCCCTCTTCGGACATGCCTGAAGACTGGTCGATGTAAAGGTTAATGACCTTTTCCATCTGATCGTGAATCATGTTCATGTTGTTAAAGGTATTTGTGCAAACGGATTTGTTGATGTCGATCATCTGCTTAAGCGAGTCTTTGGGCTGTATCATGTCGTTTCTCCTTTGAAATGAGTTATTTTTTTGTTCCTGTCTTTGCTGCTTCGGCGATGAAATCATCCACCTTCTTAAAACTTTCGTCCACCGCGACCTTGAAATCCTGAACGCCCTTCTTGTATGCCTTCATCCACTCTTGGATGGCCTTTTTCCCTTCCGCGGGAAAACCTTGTGCCTGCTCGAGGGACATCTCGATCATTTTTTGATTCTGCTCCTGAAACATTGTCATGGCATTATAGGTGTTTTCAAAAGTCGACTTGTAAAAATCAAAGGTCTGGTTGAATACATTTTTCGGGTCCATGGTTTAATCCTCCATTACTGAATTGAGTTATTTATTGGTGGTGTAATCTTTTTTGTGTGAATTCATAAGAGGGAAGGAACCTCCAAGTAAATAAAACGGGAAGAAATCAAAGCCGGGTGAAGGCGTCCCTTACAAAAAAGGGGAGACGCATTCACCATCTGTATAAGGTGGTTACTTGCCCTTCGTTTTATCCATGTTGGCGAAGAAGTCTTCCACCTTTTTATAGCCTTCGTCAACGGCGGCTTTGTAATTGTCCCGGCCTTTCTTGTAGGCCTTGCCCCATTCAATGATAGCTTTTTTCCCCTCTTCGGGCAGCCAGGTGGCGTTCTCCAGAAACAGATTCATCATTTTTTCTGTCTGGTCCTGGACGGTGCATATGGTGTCGAAGGTGCTGTCGAAAGTGCTTTTGTAAACGCCGAGGGCTTGTTTCAGCATTTTTCCTTGGTCCATGGTCGGGTCTCCTTTTGGATAAAATTTTATTTGAACATAAGCGCCAGAAAAGCAAAAGTCAAGTAGAATGATGCGATGCAACAAATAAATAATTTATTGAAATCAGATGAATGAACATTTATATTATGTCTGCGTTTGCATTGTAACATCAACGTAAGGAGGTTGTTGTGTCGGATAAAATCAGATTGAAGAAATACGCGAACCGGCGCCTGTACGACATGGAACGGAGCGTCTATGTGACTCTGGAGGATATCGCGTTCCTGATCCGCCAGGGGCATGAGGTGGTCGTGACGGATGCGCAAACCAATGAAGACGTAACGGCCTTCATCCTCACCCAGATCGTCCTGGAAGAGGCGCGAAAGAAAAACGTTCTCCTACCGGCGCCGCTACTCCACCTGATGATCCGCCATGGTGACCGCCTTCTGGGGGAATTCTTCGATAAGTACCTAGAACAGAGTCTGAAGAATTTTCTGCACTATAAGTCCATGACCGATGCCCAGTTTGCCGAGTGGTTGAAGATGGGAGCGAATTTCTCTGAAAAAACCGTCGGTTCTATGCCCGGCGTCAATCCCTTGCAGAGCTTTTTCGATCTCTTCGGTGCTACCCAACCGAACAAAGAGGAACCCACTGTGGATAAGAAATCCGGCAAATCCGCCAAGGGGAGGAAAAAGCCTGGCGGGGGAACTGCCGCAGCGGATTAATATGCGAAGGGCCGAGAAAGAAATCAAAGACAAAACGCAGATTGACGCAATGCTCGCCGAAGGTCATATCGGCCGTTTGGAAAAGCGGGAACGGGCGGTTATCTGATTATAAAACCGCTCAACTTCGTCCACACCGGCGGATACATTTATTTTCCTCAGAAATATGAAATGCCTTCGTCTGCGGATTCGGGATATTGATTTCAGTCGTAATGAAATTCATATCGGGGACGGCAAAGACCGGATTGCCGTACTCTCCCAGACAGGGGAGTCGCACTTGCAAGACAATCCGAAAGCGGTTAAAGTAACTCATGCAAAAGGGATTTTGGAAAGGCAAGCACGAGTCCGAATTCCGATGGCTCTCGATGAAAAATATCCCAACAGGGGAATAGTATGAACAACCGAGAAATTGATAGCCCGGGGATCCGCGAGTCCATTGCGCTTGGCGTGTTCAAGATTCTGGGAGAGGAAGACGTCGAGAACAGCGTTGAGCAGATTCTCAAGGTCATAAAGACCGCGACCCGTTTCGATGCGGTTGGAATACGGCTGAGGCGCGGCGATGATTTCCCGTACCACGTTCATGACGGCTTTTCTCAGGACTTTCTTCTCGTGGAGAATTCACTGATTATGCGCGACAAGCAAGGCTCTGTGTGCCTGAATAAGGACGGCACGACTTGCCTGGAATGCACGTGCGGTGCCGTGCTGAGTGGCCATGCGGATCCGGGGAACTCTCTCTTTACTGAGGGTGGAAGTGCTTGGACGAACAACTCACTGCCCCTTCTGGATCTCCCTGCCGAGCAGGACCCCCGCTTGAACCCGCGCAACAGATGCGTCCACGACGGCTATATGTCTGTTGCGCTGATCCCCATCCGCAAGAAGGGGGATATTGTTGGGCTCCTGCAACTCAACGACAGGCGCAGAGGTTGTTTTACTCTCGCGTTCGTTCACTTCCTGGAATCATTGGCACAGGGCATTGGAGCCGCGCTGATGAGAATTCAGGATTACAGTTCACTGAAGGAAGCCGAGCAGGAACTGCGTCGGAAGAACGCGGACCTGCGAGCGTATCTCGACGAACTCCAGTCCCTTCGAGGATTGATTCCCATCTGTGCTCAGTGCAAGAAGATAAAGGATTCCAGCGGCTATTGGCGTGCCGTTGAGGAATACCTGACCAAACACCCCGAAGCCGACTTCACCCATGGCTACTGCCCGGACTGCCGCAGGGAAATCCTGGCTGAGATCGAGATGCGGAAGGGATAAACACCTGACAACCGGGATGTGGTCGACGCCCGACGGCACGCCTGATCCGCCCCGTTCGGCCGGGCCCCGGCGTCCGGCGGAGCGGGCTCGCAACTGAGTACGCCGAAGGTCCGTCGGACCAATCCTGCCTTGTGCGGGAATATACGGGAGATAAAATGACGACACCCATAAATGAACCGCCGGCGGCTTTGACCTTCAAGGGCCGTATTATCATGATCGGCTGCGGAAGCATCGGACAAGCCGTTCTGTCCGTTATCGGCCGCCATCTTGAGGGAATTCACGGCCGACTGATCGTTCTCTCCGCCGACGAATCCGGCCGAGGGATTGCAGAGCGCTGTAGAACGAAGTTCATCCACTGCAACCTGACACCCGGCAACTACCGTACAACGTTGAAAAACTACGTTCGTGACGGTGATCTGGTGTTGAATCTGTCCGTAGGTGTTTCCAGTGTTGATCTGATTCGATTCTGTGCGGCACAAGGCGCTCTGTACGTCGATACATCGATAGAGCCGTGGCCGGGCGTATTCGACAACCCCATGCTGGAACTTCACCAGCGCACGAACTACGCCATTCGTGCCAAGATCATCGATCTCGCAACGGAGTTAGGGTGTAATTCTCCCACTGCCGTGGTCGATCACGGCGCCAATCCGGGGCTCGTGTCCCACTTTGTCAAGCGTGCCCTCATGGACCTGGATCGAATCATTCGTGGCGGGAATGCAAGGCCGTCGACGCGCGAGGAGTGGGCGCATCTTGCGCACGACCTGAGGATATCCACGATTCACATATCCGAGCGTGACACGCAGGCTGGCCAACGACCGAAACGTCAGGGCGAATTTATCAACACCTGGTCTATAGATGGTTTCGTGGACGAGCTGATGCAGCCGGCCGAGCTGTCCGTCGGCACCTTTGAAAAACGGTGGCCCAGAGGGGCCTGCGAGCACAGCCCCGGCTCCGGTACACTATACCTGGAGCGTCCCGGGGCAAGTACTTTTGCCCGCAGCTGGGTGCCGTCTATCGGCGGGTTTCAGGGAATGCTCGTGACCCATGACGAGGTTTTCTCGCTCGCCGACTACCTGTCGATTCGCGATCGCAATGAGTTCCTGTATCGGCCGAGCGTTATGTTTGTGTACCACCCCTGCGACGATGCAATGTTGTCTGCGCTGGAATTGGAAGGGAGAGGATGGACTCCGCAACCCTCACGCCGACGTCTGGGCACGGATATCGTGGAAGGAATGGATGAGCTCGGCGTTCTGCTGACCGGTCATGATAGAAACGCATACTGGTACGGTTCTCAGCTCACGATCGAGGAAGCGCGCCGACACGTGACATACGCGAACGCGACGACGGTGCAGGTCACGGCGGGGGCCGTCGCCGCCGTTTTATGGGCCATACGCAACCCGCGGCAAGGCGTGGTCGAACCCGAGGATCTGGATTTCGAGGATTGCCTTGTAACGGCGGAGCCCTACCTGGGGCGCATGGTGGGTGAGTTTACGGACTGGACGCCGCTCGATGGTCGCGGCAAGTACTTTCCTGAAAAGCTCGATGTCCAAAGCCCTTGGCAACTTCAGAATGTTCGAAGCAGACAATGGTATGGAGAATGAAGATCGAGCGACGATCGCGGGCCGAAATAAGCTTGAGGAATTCGCCGATGATCCGGGGCAAGAATATGACAAATTCAAACAACGACGCGGGGATCGGCTGTCACGGAACAGTTCATCCAAGCCCGCGGCTGTTCGACAAGTTTCTGATACCGGTTGTCCATGTACTTCATTCGCCGCAGGTAACTCGGTTACCGACGGCGCTTTGCGCGCAAGGCCGGTACAACGAGGGCCAAATCCTCCAGGAGGTGTTCCGGTGAGATCGCAGGTCTTGGGTATCGATATCGGGTCCGTCGCGTTGTCTCTCGCGCTTTTGGATGCGCAAGGGGTTGTTCTCCACAGTTCTTATCGGTTTCACCGGGGGCAGATCCGGGAAACCCTCCGGGCCATGCTTTTCCAAACGGACTGCCGCCGTGTCGGCGCCGTAGCAGCCACCATGTCCGGCCCCGATATTTTTCACCGTGTCAGCCGTTACGACACCCAGATTTCCACGATTGCCGCCGTCCGTCATTTTTATAGGAAAGTGGGCAGCATTCTGTTTGTCGGCGGGGAAAATTTCGGCCTCATCACCTTCAACGACGAGGGGGACTATGATCGCTACCGGACCAACACCTCCTGCGCCGCCGGGACGGGGAGCTTTCTCGACCAGCAGGCGGCCCGGTTGAACCTGAAGAGCATCGATCTCCTCAGTTCCGTCGCCTTCTGCAACCAGGACAGCGCCCCCAGGATTGCCACCCGCTGTGCCGTCTTCGCCAAGACCGATCTCATTCATGCCCAGCAGGAAGGTTATTCCGTGGGACAGATCAGTGACGGCCTCTGCGAAGGTCTCGCAAAAAACGTGATCGACACCCTGATGCCGGATCAGGAGGTCCGAAAACCTTTGGTTCTGGCCGGCGGCGTATCTATGAACCGGGCGGTAGTGAAGCATTTTTGTAAACTGTTGCACATCGAACCCCTCGTCAGCGAGCACAGTCACCTCTACGGAGCGATCGGCGCCGCTTTACTCCTGATGGAGGAGGGGGTGGCGGAGGATTTTCGGCTTGAGCGCTGGGACGATCTGTTCAACAACGAAATCCATGAAAAAGTCTATGCGTATCCGCCGCTTGAACTCATGGATTCACGATACCCGGATTTTTCGAGCGACGAGAAATATCTCTATGCGCCCCGGAACAATTTTCCAGCCATCGAAGTTGATGTTTACGCCCCGCTGCAAAGTGTTGAGGAAATCTATTTCGGCATTGATGTAGGTTCCACCAGCACGAAAGCCGTTCTGATCGATGAGAAAAATGATGTCTTGATCAGTCTTTACACCGCTACCTCCGGTCGGCCGGTCGAGGCGGTGCAGGCCCTGTGCGAATGCATCGATGATATCGCATCCCGGAAGGGTTGCCGCTTTGTTTTCAAGGCTGTCGGCACCACCGGTTCGGGCCGGAAGTTCATCGGCCGGATCATCGGCGCCGACATGATGATCGATGAGATTACCGCCCATGCCCGGGCGGCGTTCGAGCTGAATCCCGATACCGACACGATCATCGAAATCGGCGGCCAGGATTCGAAGTTCACGAC
>CAYOYJ010000046.1:0-15729 GCA_964408155.1 uncultured Syntrophales bacterium | reverse complement strand
TCCGGCGCCTCCGCAGCCGGCCAAACCGGAAATCGATTATGCCGAATTTGAAAAGATTGACCTGCGGGTTGCCACGATTCTTCAGGTGGAACCCGTACCTAAATCGAACAAGTTACTGAAACTCCTGATTGACATCGGCGAGGAGCGGACCATTGTGGCAGGAATTTCCAAGGCCTACAATGCGGAAGAGCTGGTCGGGAAAAAGGTCGCCATCGTGGCGAATCTCAAGCCGACGAAGCTGATGGGCGTCGAATCCCGGGGCATGATTCTCGCGACAGATGCGGGGGACAGTTTGACGGTTCTCACCTTCGACCGTGAACCGGAGGCTGGAGGGCGCATCCGGTAAGAAACTTTTCTTCCCCCGGATATGGACTCTTTACCGACAAATCCCCTTATTCCTATAAATAGTAAAGAGCTTCATCCACCCGTGGTTTTGTGGTCCGGCGGGATCGTTTTAATTTCTTTTCCGCGCTGAAGGGTGCCGCCTCATCCAACATATCTCCCATTTGGGCTTCGATTTCGTCGGGATCTTCTCCCGCTTCCATGCGCGCCAGCATCTCCTCCATGGCGTCTCCCACGTTCATTCCCGTAGCTTCGGAGAGCTTTCGCATCAGTTTCGCCGCCTGCCGGGGATCGTTTTCGTCAAGATTACCGATCTCTCCGGCCAGCATGGCCATGGCCTTTTCCATTTTTCCCTGGTCTACAGCCATTTCGTCGTCTTCCCCCGATTTCTCCTTTTCTTTTGATAGAGTCGAAAAGACGGACATCTGTCTTTTCAGGGAAGCAGTCTTGCAGCGGGGACAACAAGGTGTCTTTTCCGTATCGACGCGCGGGGAAAAGAAATTGAAGATCGTATGACATTTTTTACAGTAGAATTCATAGATTGGCATAGAATACACTCCTCATTTCAGTAATCGCATCTCAAAAGATGTACCTTTTATGACCTGGTCTTCTCCGCCGGGAAACAGGGCTGCACGTATATATAATAAGGATACTTTGCCCAGGCGCGCTTGCGATATGGCGCTGCTCATTATCGGTTTACGACTTCCTCTCATTCTCGTAATCGCCCATTTTTTCCAGTGCATTGATCCGTTCCACCAGAGGCGGGTGGGAATAATAAAACCATGCATAAAAGGGGTGAGGATGCAGATTGGCCAGGTTGTCCCTGGCCAGTTTCTTCATCGCCCGGGCCAGATGTATTCCCGTACCGACCATGCGGACGGCATAACGATCGGCCTCGCATTCGTATTTCCTTGATCTGACCGACAGCAGCGGCGTCATGAAGAACAGCAGGGGTTCCATCAGGAGAAAGACCAGGAACAACCCCGCATAAGATGCAGTGAGGGGAAACCCGAAGGTCCGGTACAAAAGCGGCCACTGCAGAAGAAAAAAAATCCCGACCAGGGAGATCAGAGTGAACACCTCCATGGCGATAAGCTGCTTCAGGACGTGTTTCTTTTTCCAATGCCCGATCTCATGGGCCAGGATGGACAATATTTCCTCATGGTCATGGGCTTCCAGCAGGGTGTCATAGAGCACAATCCGTTTTGTACGGCCTAAGCCGGTGAAATAAGCGTTGGTATGGCGGCTGCGCTTGCCGGCGTCGACCTGAAAGACCCCCTTGGCCCGAATACCCGCCTGCCCCATTAGACCTACAATCCGATCCCGGAGAACCTCATCCTGGATCGGCACATACTTGTTGAAAAGGGGCGCAATCAAGACCGGGTAAAGCCAGGATAAAAGAAGCTGTAACAGGGAAAAAGCGATCCAGACCCAAAGCCACCACGTCAGGGGAAGCCATTGCAGCAAAAACAACAGGACCGTCATGAACAATAGCATCAAACACGCCGAAATAACGGCGTTTTTAGTAAGATCACCGATCCATAGCGTAAGCGTCGTCGTGGAAAAACCGTATTTTTTTTCGATGATAAAGGTTCGGTACAGATCAAAGGGAATTTTCGAAACCGTGCTGCCTAAAAGCAGGATCAGCCAGAATAGGTTTCCTTCGAGGACAAAGGGAAGATCAAGGACCGTGATTTGGGTTACCAGCCAGGCAAAAAAGCCGGTCAGCAGCAAGAGCAGGATAAGCCCGTCATCGAAGAGGTCTTCCGCGTGACCGAAACGGGCTCCCGTAACCGCGTAATCACGCATGCGCGAGAGGGTGACTTGATCGATCTCCCCCTGGAAAACCGCCGGCACTTCCGCTCCGTACCGATTCAGATTGCGAATATCGATTCGTGACAGAAACCATTTCGTCAGTGTTTTGCAAAGAAGCGCTGTCAGAAAAGCCGTCCAGAGAATATTCCATTCAATCATCACTGCCTCTTTTCGTTAGATCGGGTATATCGCAAGGAAGATTTCATTGCTTCATTAAAAAACCGGGTCCAAGTGTCATTGGATAAAGGTCTAATGCCTTTCCTGGTGGAATTCAAGAGCCAAAATTAGGACCGAATGCCAGTTGCTGTAAATTTCAATATATGGCGCCGGGCATCGACCTATTGAAGTTTCATAGACAAAAAGCCATGCGTAGTCATAGGTATCTATAAGTAATTATAGGTAACAATTTGCTTGATTTTTCCTTTATTATTATTTAGTGTCCCTTTCGCCGTGGAAATATTTCGTTCTTCGAAATCGAAGTTATCTAACGGGGAGTGATTCGTAAAATCTCACTCCCACAACGCGGGAATGAGGAGGATTGGCCGGCGATCTCTTGATTTTACGTTGCCTATGACAGCCGGATGGGCAGAACAGTAAAAGGTTTCTATATCCGACAGTCATCATCATTCGCGCACGCGTTGCCGTCCGTCACCACATATTCAGCATCCGTTACGGACGCAATTTGAATTCTTCTCATAAGATACGTAAAAACACCGGCGCATCTTATGATAGATTATTTATATATTCATATAGTTAGAGTGTAGTCGTTTTTCACAATCCAATAAAGTGGGTTCTGTGAAAAGTCAGGAAGCAGCTTGACGGCATTGCAACCTTGGCAGGTCCAAGTTCGGGAAATGCGAGAGAAAGGCGTTTTTGCCCATACTTCGGACGCAAGGGTAAATCCGGATGCACTCGGGCGACTTGCCATAGAGCTACTCAACAATGAAGTGTAAGGAGGGTTTATGGAAGTAACAAGGAGAGGTTTCTTAATCGGATCAGGAGTGGCCCTGTCCTCTCTTGGTCTGAACTTGGGACCCCTGAAGGCTCACGCCGCCGGGTTGACCAAGATGGACCGGATCCGGACAGCCAGGCAGTCGACCACCATCTGCTGCTACTGTTCGGTGGGCTGCAGTCTGATCTGCAGCACCGACAAGCTAACCGGGAAAATTTTCAATATCGAAGGCGATCCCGATCATCCCATCAACGAAGGGTCGCTTTGCGCCAAGGGCGCTGGCTTCTTCGGCCTGACCGAGGCCAACGAGCATCGTCTGCGCAAGGTACTCTACCGGGCGCCGAAAAGCGACAAGTGGGAAGAAAAGGACTGGGACTGGACCTTGAAGAGAATTGCCCGCCTGGTCAAGGACACCCGTGACAAGGATTTCGTCGTCCGCAACGATAAGGGCGAGTTGGTCAACCGGGTTGAAACGATCGGCCATTACGGTTCATCCAATATCAACAATGAAGAGTGCTGGACGTTGAGCCTGGCCAGTCGCGCCATGGGGCTCGTCCATATCGACCACCAGGCCCGGGTCTGACACAGTCCCTCTGTGGCGGCTCTGGGAGAGTCGTTTGGACGCGGTTCGATGACGAACCATTATTGCGATTTAAAAAATAGTGACTGTATTCTGATTATGGGCGGCAATGCCGCGGAGAACCACCCGATCGCCTTCAAATGGATCCTGCGCGCGAAGGATCGGGGTGCGAAGATTATCCATGTCGATCCGCGCTTCACGCGAACCTCGGCCCGCTGCGACTACCACGTGCCGATCCGCTCCGGTACGGATATCGCCTTCCTCGGCGGCATGATCAAGTACATCATCGACAACAATCTCATCCAGGAAGAGTACGTGAAGTACTACACCAACGCCTCGCAGATCATCAGCCCCGGCTACGGCTTCCAGGATGGTCTCTTCTCCGGCTACGATGCGGAGAAACACAAATATAATAAGGATACCTGGACCACCGAAAAGGATGCAGCCGGAATTCCTGTTCGCGACTACACGCTGCAGCATCCCCGCTGCGTCTATCAGATGCTTAAAAAGCATTATGACCGTTACACCCTCGACAAGGTTTCGTCGATCACCGGTGTACCGAAAGACCTGCTGCTGAAGGTTTACAAGGATTACGGCGCCACCGGTGCCAAGGACAAGGCAGGCACCGAATGCTACGCCTTGGGGTGGACCCATCATACCGTGGGCAGCCAGAACATCCGGACCATGTCGATCATCCAGTTGCTCCTCGGCAACATGGGAATCGCCGGAGGCGGCATCAACGCCCTGCGCGGCGAACCGAACGTCCAAGGCTCGACGGACCACGCCATCCTGTACAACTTGCTTCCGGGCTACTTGAAGATGCCCTATGCGTCCATGGGTACTCTGCAGTCATACATGGACAAGTACACGACGAAATCCAACGATCCCCTGTCGGCAAACTGGTACCAGAACTATCCGAAGTTTACCGTCAGTTTCCTGAAGGCCATGTTCGGAGACAAGGCCGCGGTCGAAAACGACTTCGGTTATCCCTGGCTCCCGAAACTGGAAGAGGGCAAGGCCTATTCTGCGATGCACACCTTCGATGAGATGTATGCGGGTAAAATCAAGGGTTACTTCGCTTACGGTTCCAATGTCGCTGTGAGCCAGCCTAATATCGGCAAGGTTCGGAAAGCCCTCCAGCAGCTGAACTGGATGGTCAACGTCAACATCTTCGATAACGAGACGGCCTCGTTCTGGAAGGCCCCCGGCGTCGATCCCAAGAAAATCGATACGGAGGTGTTCCTCCTGCCGGCCGCGGCCCCCATGGAAAAAGAAGGCAGTCAGAGCAACAGCGGCCGCTGGGTCCAGTGGCGCTATAAGGCGACCAATCCGCCGGGAGACGCCCTCTCCGACGGCGATATCACGATGCGCATTATGGATGCCATCAAGGACCTCTACGCCAAGGAAGGCGGGGCCAATCCGGAAGCCATCCTGAATCTTAAATGGGATTACAAGGACGCTGCCGGGAATTTCGACGCCCTGAAAGCATCCAAGCAGATCAACGGTTACTTCCTGCAGAATCTGGTCTTCGAGGACAAGGACAAGGGCACGAAGGAAGAATTCAAGAAGGGAGAAACCGTTCCCACCTTTGCCCGGCTGATGGCCGACGGCACAACCTCCAGCGGCAACTGGGTCATGGCGGGCTCTTTTGACCAGAAGGGCGAAAATAAAATGGCCAAGCGCGGAAAGGAAGATCCGACGGGGTTGGGTCTGTTCCCGAACTGGGCCTATGCTTGGCCGGTGAACCGCCGTGTTCTCTACAATCGAGCCTCCTGTGACTTAAACGGAAAACCCTATGACCCGAAACGAAAGCTACTGGAATGGAAGGGTGACAAGTGGGTTGGTGACGTACCCGACGGACCTTGGCCACCCCTGGCGGATAAAGAGAAGGGCCGCTATCCCTTCATCATGAAGGCGGACGGCGTGGCCGCCATTTTCGGCCCCGGCATGGCGGACGGGCCTTTCCCGGAACACTATGAACCCGTGGAAGGGCCTCTGGACAAGAACCCCATGTCGTCGCACCGCTTTAATCCGGCGGTTAAACTCTTCAAAAGCGATATGGACAAGGTCGCTAATGCCGATCAGAAGTTCCCCTATGTCTGCACGACCTACTCCTGCACGGAGCACTGGTGCACGGGTTTCACCCGCTGGCAGCCCTGGCTTCTGGAAATGCAGCCGGAAGCCTATATCGAAATCGGGGACAAGCTGGCCGATGAGCTGGGCATCAAAAACGGCGAGCATGTCAAGGTTTCTTCGGCCCGAGGCAAAATGGAGTGTGTGGCCATGGTCACCAAGCGCTTGACTCCGTTCAAGGTGGAAGGCAAAGTCGTCCATCAGGTCGGCATGCCGTTCAATTACGGCTGGCGCTTCCCGGAGGACGCCGCTGATGCGTCGGCCAATTACCTGTCAATTGCCGTGGGTTGCCCCAACACGTACTGTCCCGAGTACAAGGCATTCATGGTTAATGTCAGCAAGGCATAAGGGGGATAGGATATGAAAACTGAATTGATAAAAATGATTGACCTGTCCCGTTGTACGGCTTGTCGCGGCTGCCAGGTCGCCTGCAAGCAGTGGAATGAACTGCCGGCATCGAAGACGAAGAACTGGGGAAGTTACCAGAATCCCGAGGGCTTGGAATGGAATACCTGGACCCTGATCCGGTTCCAGGAATATGTGGATCAAAAAGGCACCCTGAAATGGCTGTTCCGGAAAGACGGTTGCATGCACTGTACTGATGCGGCCTGTGTCAAGGTTTGTCCAAGCGGGGCGCTTTATAAGACCGACTTTGGTTCGGTAGGCGTCAAATCCGAACTGTGCATCGGATGCAAGGAGTGCATATCGGCTTGTCCGTTCGATATTCCCCGCTACGACGGCAAAACGGACAAGATTTACAAGTGCGATCTCTGTCCTGATCGTCTGGCGGCGGGAACTCCTCCCGCTTGCGTCCTTTCCTGTCCTACGGGAGCGCTGCAGATCGGGCCCAAAGATGCCATGATGAAAGCGGCTTACAAACGGGCCGCGGAGTTGGGCGGTGACGCCTCGGTTTATGGCGATAAATTCGTTGACGGGACGCACGTGATCTATGTGCTGCCGGAGAAGGTTGATGTATACGAGAAGCTGCCCGAAAACCCGAGCGTGCCTCTGTCCATCATCGTCTGGAAGGATCTGTTGAAACCCCTGAGTCTCCTTGCCGCGGGCGGTGTCCTGGCAGGGTCGTTCCTCCACTACATCATCCACGGGCCGAAGACCCCGGATGAGGACAATCAATAAAGGAAGGGGTGCAAAGAGATGAAAAAAGGATTAATTAAGGCAACGGATGCGTTTGAGCGTGTCGTACACTGGAGTCTGGCGCTTTCCTGCCTCCTTTTGTGCATCACCGGTTTGGGGATGATGTTTCACTCCTTCAATTTCATCGGTGACATGATGGGTGGCCTGCGGGCGCTGAAATATGTTCACAATTTCGGCGGGCTGTTCTTTGGTGTGGCCCTGTATTTTACGATCCGGATGTGGTGGAAGGAAGCGGGTGTCTTTTCATTTCCTGAGGATATCGAATGGATCAAAGCGGCGGGCGGTTACCTGTGGCATGTGGATAAGGTCCCCGAGGTCGGGAAGTACAATCCCGGGCAGAAGGCATTTTTCCTGGTGGTGGCGGGTTTCGGGGTCATCATGGTGCTGACGGGACTGATTATGTGGTTCCCCCTCAGCTTTCCGGCCATGCTGGTGCGGTGGATGTTCGTCCTGCATGCCCTGGGCTTTGTGACGATCTTCGCCTTTTTCTTCATTCACCTGTACTTGGGAACAATCGGTTCCCCCGGTTCGGCCCCGGCGATGTTTTCGGGCTGGGTAACCCGGGCCTGGGTGAAGAAGCAGCACCCGAAGTGGCTCAAGGAGATGGAGGAGCATGGAACCCTGGTCGTCTCCGGTGAGGAAAAAGGTCACGGCCACTGATCGTCTGGATTAAATTAATAACTTAACCATATCGGGGCAGGCATGACATGCCTGCCCCGATACTTCTTTAAAAGACATCGCTTTACCCTTGGAAAGGATCACTTGTCATGGAAACCTGCAACGACCGGATCGACATGCTGAAAGAAGATATGGACCGTATCAGAGTAGAGAAACCTCATGTCATGCCGCTGCTTGACGCCTTTATGCCCGTAATTATGAATGAAATCGTCATGAGCGAACAGACGGCAGCCAAAAGCGTCTCGTTGTCGGCGGACAGACTGAAAACCATGGGGGGTATTCCGCTGATCAAGGAGCAGTCTCTGTTTTTTGACGACGATCCGTGGCAGGACCTCGCCGTTTCCGCGGTGACGGCAATCCGGGAAGGCTTTCCCCATCTGGCTGAGGAGGTGAACCGCCTGACGGCCTATCTGCATAAAAATCCCAGAAAAGTAGCCGCTATCTTCCTGGTGGGCGGAGCAGTCAATGAAAACGAAATTCCTGTGTGGGCTGCAGAAATCCAGGCCCAGACCACAGCATTGTCATTGCTCATTAACTCGGTTCAGCGCATTATCCTGACCGGACGCGCCACGAGCGTGGCAGGAAAAATCGCCGATCTGCCCTGGAGCAAGGGGTACTGCCCCGTTTGCGGGAGCTTCCCCATGCTGGCCTTTCTGCGGATCAATGGGCAGCGCTGGCTGCACTGCGCCTGCTGCCACCATGAATGGACCTATCCCCGCGCCCAATGCCCCTGGTGTGAACATGAATCCCCGGAAAACACAACCTACCTGTTTGTGGAAGACGACAAGGAAAACTCCGCCTATATCTGCGAGAAGTGCCGAAAATATCTCATCACCGTCAACCGGGCGGAAAGCTTTAAAGACGTGAATCCGGATCTCACAGCGATCAGCCTCGTCCATCTGGACGTGATTCTTCAGGGAAAAGACTTCACTCCCATGGCTTTGCGGGAATGGAACGCAATGGGTCAATAACCAGGACCGAATTATCGTCAGTATATCGGTTACAAATCGCTGCCTGCGCTTTTACGTAATTTTTCTCTTGCGTTTTATATCGTGTTTCTGTAAAAAACCATTACGTTATCGGTAATACTTTTTTTACGCATGGTTAGGTATTACCTGATCATTCGAAACTTCATCTATTCTGATCATTCACGGGTCTTCTCTCGCAAGGCGACGGAATCTCGGTAATCCCCTTTCTTATTTTTTGATCTCTCCGTTCGCTGTACCCTGACACCATCGTGTCACAATCCGAAATCCGCACGAAATATCCGGTATCATTGCGATTGATCAGATCCGAGGAGGTAACGCTATTACTTTGAAGGAGGTAATATGGATATTTTGAAAAGTTTGGGTAATCAACATCCGGCGGAAAAGCACTACCGGGCGCTGATGGAGCACTGCAAGGTCCACCTGGAAGAAATGGGCCGGACGTTGCCGGCACCGGTGGAAGATTTCACCACCATGCTGAAAGAGCGGGGAATCAGCAGAAGAAGCTTCCTGAAGTGGACATCGATGATGACCGCGGCTCTGATGCTGCCGCCGATGTTCAAACCCTTGGTAGCCCAGGCGGCGGAACAGTTCAACCGTCTCCCCGTTGTTTGGCTGCATTTTGCGGAATGTACCGGCTGCAGCGAGGCGCTGCTCCGGTCTTCTTATCCGAATGTCGATGACATTCTTCTGGACACCATATCTCTTGAATACCATGAAACGCTGATGGCGGCCGCCGGTCATCAGGCGGAAGCCTGTCTGGAAAAGGCTCTGCACGATTTCCCGGGCCAGTTTGTCTGCGTCATCGAAGGGGCGATTCCCCTTGCCATGGACGGCAAGTACCTGACCCTGGGTCCCAAGGGGAAAACCGGGCTCGAAGTGGCCAAGGAAGTCACCGCCAAGGCGGCGTTGAACATCTGCATCGGCAGTTGCTCCGCCTTCGGCAATGTCCCGGCCGCCGATCCGAACCCGACGGACTGCGTCGGTGTCGGCAAGGCCCTCGGAATTCCGACAGTCAACATCGCCGGTTGCCCGCCCAACCCGACGAACTTCGTCGGCACGGTTCTTCACTACCTCATGTTCGGCGGCCTTCCCGCAGTGGATGGATTAGGCAGACCGATCTGGGCTTACGGCAAGCGTATTCACGATTACTGTGAACGCCGACCCCATTATGACGCGGCAGAATTCGTCGAGGAATGGGGCGACGCCGGTCAGAAGAAGGGCTGGTGTCTGTACAAGGTCGGCTGTAAAGGACCTTATACCTTCGCCAACTGCAGCCGCGTGCGCTTCAATGACGCCATTTCCTGGCCCATCATGGCCGGTCACGGCTGCATGGGCTGTACGGAACCCGGTTTCTGGGATACGATGAAACCGCTGGAAAAACCGATCCACGAGGATACGATCGGCGGCGGCGAGAAGACGGTCGATACCATCGGCGCGGCCCTGGTAGGCGCAACGGTTGCCGGCATCGCCATTCACGCCGGTTTGACCTCATCCGTACACAGAGACGACAAATAATCAACAGCCCTTGGGGTAAATACATAGCGGGAGGAACAGCATGGCCAAAAGAATCATCGTTGATCCCATTACGAGGATCGAAGGTCATTTGAGAATAGAAGTGGAAGTAGATGACAATCAGGTCATCCGGGACGCCTGGAGCAGCATCACGCTTTGGCGCGGCATTGAAACCATCCTCAAGGGCAGGGATCCCCGGGATGCCGGTTTGATGGTCCAGCGCTTCTGCGGCGTCTGCACCTATGCCCATTACGAAGCCAGTATTTTAGCCTGCGAAGACGCCTTCGGCATCAAGCCGCCGGCAAACGCGAGAATTGTCCGCAATCTGATCAACGGCGCCCAGTATTTCGTCGATCACATCATGCATTTTTATCACCTGCACGGTCTGGATTGGGTGGATGTAGTCAGCGCCCTGTCCGCAGATCCCCGGAAAGCTGTTGAAATGGCCAAAGCTTATTGCGCCAATCCTTACAACTGTTCGGAGACACACTATAAAGCGGTACAGACCAGACTGACCAAATTCGTCCAGGCGGGTCGTCTCGGCCCCTTCGCCAATGCTTATTGGGGAAATCCCTCCTACAAGCTGCCTGCAGAAGCCAACCTGATCATCGTATCCCATTATCTGGATGCCCTGCAGGTCTCGAAGCTCGGCGCCCAGATGATGGCCATCTTCGGCGGCAAGAACCCCCATCCACAGACCCTGGTTGTCGGTGGCGTCACTTGCGCCATGGACGCCATGGACGCGGCGCGCCTTGGCGAATACCGCTTCCGTCTGCATGAACTCAAGAATTTCGTGGAAACCGCTTATATCCCCGACGTACTCCTGGCCGCCACCTACTACAAGGACGAAGGCGCCGCCGGCATCGGTGCGGGTGTTCCCAACTACCTGGCCTACGGCGGATTCCCCCAGGATGACAACTGGACCAACCTGCTCTTCCCCCGTGGCATCATCAAAGGCAGGGACCTTTCCAAGGTATTACCGATTGATGAAACCAAGATCAAGGAGGAAGCCACCCACGCCTGGTACAAGGCCGCAAAACCTGAACATCCCTACGAGGGTACAACGGAACCCGAATACACGGGCTACAATAAGGACGGCAACTTGGCCGGTCAGGACAAGTACTCCTGGTGCAAGGCGCCCCGTTACGACGGGCAGCCCTACGAGGTCGGACCCCTGGCCCGGGTGCTCATCGCCTATGCCGCCGGGAATGCGGAGATCAAGGATCTGGTCGACGGCACCCTGAAAACCCTCGGCATCCCCGCCACGGCTCTCTTCTCAACCCTGGGACGCACCGCTGCCCGGGCCCTGGAAACCAAGTATGTCGGCGATCACATCGACAACTGGATCGACGAACTGGTGGCCAATCAAAAGGCAGGAGATACTCGCTTCTGGACCCCCTGCGATGTACCGGAAAAGGGCGAAGGGCGCGGCTTGACCGAACCGCCGCGCGGGGCTCTGGGTCACTGGATTCGCATCGACAACCGGGTAATTGCGAATTATCAGGCCGTGGTTCCCTCGACATGGAACTGCTCACCCCGCGACAAGGCCGGCAAGCGCGGCCCCTATGAAGAATCTCTGGTGGGAACAAGACTGGCTAATATCGAGCAACCGCTTGAAATTTTGAGAACCATCCACTCCTTCGATCCATGCATGGCCTGCGCCGTTCATATCATCGATCCGAAGTCGGACCGGATCCGGGAGTTCAAGGTTGCCTGAGAAAGGGGAGGTCACATGGTGGAAACAAGACATGTCGTAAAAGAGTGGACAGTCGCCATACGGCTGAACCACTGGTTCATGGCCTTCGCGATTTTTGTACTCATTGCGACGGGCTTTCATATCGCAGATCCCTTCAGCATCCTGCATGGAGAAACGGTCAACAAGTTTTTTGTGGGGTATGTTCGCTTTGCCCATATCCTGTTCGGTATCCTCCTGATGTTTCTTTTCATCTGGAGAGTTTACATGGCGTTCTTTTCGAAGTTCCACGCCGACTGGAAGGATTTCTTCGCCTTTACGGACTGGCCGAACACGATCAAGCAATTGAAGTTCTACGCGCTGATTTCCAAGGATCCGCCCGAACACAAATTTCTGTATGGTCCCATGCAGTCCATCGCCTACGGCGGCCTCATGGCCATGGTGCTCTGTATCGTCCTCACAGGTTTGATCCTCATGGGGGCAGGTTATCACGCCGGCTTCACGGCCATCATGTACACATTCCTGAAACCCCTGGAGAACCTGATGGGCGGTCTGGCAATCGTTCGGTGGGTTCACCACATTCTGACCTGGGCGTTTGTTCTGTTTATTATCGTTCACGTTTATATGGCGTTCTGGTATGATGTGATCTTCAAAGAGGGCACCGTGTCCTCCATGATCAGCGGTAACTTGTTCAAAAAGGAGAAACACTAGCGGAGCATGACTGCGGGTAATAACGACTGGCTCACCGAGAAAGGGGGGGAAGGTAATTCCCCCCCTTTCTCCTGTTCAGGTGAGCGGAAATACGTTACGGTCCTTGGCCTGGGAAACATTCTCATGGCCGACGAGGGTTTCGGCGTGCACTTTATCCGCTGGTTCGCGGAACGCTACCGGGAGCCGGAAGGGATCCTCTTCATGGACGGCGGCACCCTTGGCTATGTACTCCTGGATACGATCGGGAACACCGATCATCTCATTGTCATCGACGTTCTGAAACTTGACGACACACCGGGCAACTTATATCGTTTCACCCGGGACGAAATGGAACTCTATTTGCCCCCTCCGACCTCGGCCCATGAGGTCAAATTCGCCGATGTCATATGCAAGGCGGATTTACTTGGGGAAATGCCGGAAACGACGTTTCTATGCATCGTCCCGGCCCAGTACCAGGAAATGAACCTTGACATCACCCCGATTTTAAAAGACAAATTTCCCACTCTGGAAGATCTGCTCCTGAAGGAACTGGCCCGTTTGGGGGTCGTGCTGGAGAAGGCGGATCATGCATGAACTGTCCCTGATCAACTCCCTGCTGGAAATTATTGACGACTACGCCGCCGCGGAAGGGTTCAACAAAGTTAACTCTCTCAAATTGAGCTTCGGTCGCCTGTCGTGTCTGGACCGGCAGAGCCTGGAGTTCGCCTTTTCCGTCCAGTCCGTCGGGACAAAAGCCGAAGAGGCAACCCTCGATTTTGAAATCCTCCCCGCCCGTATCATCTGCCTCAACTGTGACCGGGAATCGACCATGGACGGAACCTGGGATCGTTGTCCCGACTGCCAGAGTACGGACGTCATGCTGACGGGAGGCACGGAGGAGCTCAAATTACTTGAAATGGATGTGGATTGACAGGGCGGATTTCGTTTATAAATTGGCTTCGGAATAATTTAGGATTCTCAAAAGTGTCATTATGTCCGAGGAGCGCCAGCGACGAGAAATCTTATTAACCGAAAACAAAAGATTTCTCCTTCCGGTCGAAATGACGAGAATTTAAGAGCAAGTCTATAAAAGCATTAAGGATCGCTTCATGTGTATCGGATTTCCCGGAAAGATCATCTCCATCGATGAAGACAATATCGCCGTCATCGACATCAGCGGCACGCGGCGCGAAGTCTGCCTGGACATCGTCGACGAAGAAGTCGGCGTGGGCGACTATGTCATCTGCCATGCAGGCTACGCTATCCATAAGGTGGACGAGGACCTGGCGCATGAAAAACTGGCCCTTCTCAAGGAACTGATCGATCATGAAATATATTGACGAGTATCGCGACCCGGAACTGGCCAGGGGCCTCCTCCATCGCATCGAGCAGTTGTCCGCGAAACTGGACCGGCCGATTGCAATCATGGAGATCTGCGGGAGCCACACAGCAGCCATAGGACGCTTCGGCATCCGGCAGCTTCTGCCCAAAAATATCCGCCTTTTATCGGGTCCGGGCTGCCCCGTCTGCGTCACCTCCGCCGGAGAAATAGACGCCGCCCTGTACCTGGCAAAGGAACCGGACATCATTTTCACCACCTTCGGTGACATGCTCCGGGTGCCCGCATCCGGGGGAATTAACCTCCAGATGATTCGCGCCGAAGGGGCCGCCGTCCGGGTTGTTCTGTCGCCTCTGGATGCGCTCCGCCTGGCCGAAGAAAACCCGGACCGGCATGTTGTCTTCATGGGGATCGGATTCGAGACGACGGCGCCGACCATCGCCGCCACCATGAAAACCGCAAAGGGAAAAGGCGTTGAGAATTTCTCGGTTTTATCGGTTCACAAGGTCATTCCGCTGGCCCTCCAGATTCTGATTGATTCTCCGCAACTGCGGATCGACGGCTTTCTCTGCCCCGGACACGTAAGCGTCATCATCGGCGCCGAGGCCTACCGGCCTATTACCGAAGCGAGAAGGGCCGCCGTCATCACCGGGTTTGAACCCATCGATATCCTTCAGGGGATCGCCATGATCCTTGAACAGATTGATTCGCAACAATTCGACGTGACCATTCAGTACAGCCGGGGCGTCAAACCGGAAGGGAACGCCCGGGCCCGGGCAGTCATGGACGAGGTCTTTACTCCCGTCACGTCCGAGTGGCGGGGCATCGGCTGGATAGCCGGGAGCGGGCTCGCCCCCCGGGAGACTTACAGCCACTACGATGCCCGCAAGCGTTTCACGATCCCCGCGTTCGCTTCCCAGGACCCGCCGGGCTGCTCCTGCGGGGAAATCCTCTGCGGCGTCAAGACGCCCCAAGAATGCCCCCTCTTCCGGACCGTCTGCACCCCCGTCAACCCGATCGGCCCCTGCATGGTCTCGTCGGAGGGAACCTGCGCCGCCTATTACAAATACCATCTGCATGAGAAGGAGACCGGATGATGATTATCAAGACCGTAAAGAACATTCTGGATGCCAACGACCGGATCGCCCAGGACAACCGCGCCCTGTTCGACGCGAAAAAGGTGTTCGTGATCAACCTCATGAGCTCCCCCGGCGCCGGGAAGACAACCCTCGTGGAACGGACCATCGAGGCCCTGCGGGACAAGTACCGGATCGCCGTCATCGAGGGCGATATCCAGGACACCTATGACGCCGAGCGGATCGCAGCACTCGACATTCCCGTCACCCAGATCAACACCGGCGGCGCCTGTCACATCGACGGCAACATGATCCGGGAGGCCCTGCCGAATTTCGACCTCGACGGCGTCGATCTCCTGATCACGGAAAACGTGGGTAACCTCGTCTGTCCCGCGGAGTTCAACGTCGGCGAAAACATGAAGGTCATGATCCTGAGCACCCCCGAGGGGGCCGACAAGCCCCGGAAGTACCCCCTGATGTTCCACGAATCGTCGGCCATGATCATCAACAAGATGGACCTGCTGAACTACGTCGACTTCGATCTGGAGAAGGCGAAAAAGGATGCCCTGTCCATCAACCCGAACCTGGCCGTCTTCACCGTCTCCTGTAAGACCAGGGAAGGTTTCGAGCCATGGATCGCCTGGCTGACCTCTCAGGTGGAAGCCTTCCGCAATTCCCGGCCGTGATCCAGCGGACCCGCTACCTCTTCGCCGGGATCGTCCAGGGGGTCGGCTTCCGCCCCTTCGTCTACCGGCTGGCCGCCGACCTCGATCTG
>CAYOYJ010000045.1:0-15960 GCA_964408155.1 uncultured Syntrophales bacterium | reverse complement strand
TCCCATTCCATCCCCCGGGCCCAGGCGTAGATGGCCCAGGCGGGCCACAGATACATGGGACTGACGGCAAAACCTTCCTCCGTCATCCGTTCCACGAGGTCGGCCAGATGCCGTTTAACACGGTTGAATCCCCGGGCGAGTTTGCGAGGCGTGATCTTCCGGGTCAATTTAATATCCTGATCGCCGTCGTAAACAAATGTGGCAACGAGCGCGGCGAGCATTTTTGCATCGTAACGGGGGAAGGACCCCTTTCTTAAACATTCGGCGATCAGCAGGGGCTGGTCGAGTCGCAGTTTTGATGCCCAGAGGCCGTTTTCCGTCAGGCGGTCGTTTTCATCGACGAAATTCTCCTGTTTCAGAAAGGCCAGATGCTTGAGGAAATCCTCCCAGCGGCTGCCCTTCCCTCCGCCTTCCGGTCCTTCCTGGTAGGAGGCCAGGGAACGTTCGAAAATTACCCTGATGTCATCGATCGTTTGGGACAAAAGCAGGTTCAGGATCATGGAAAAGTCGCTCTTCAGTTGACTTTCAATGGCTTCCGGTCGCTTGAACAGGAGCTTCCGGATGTGGTGAAGGTCCATGAAGCGTCCCGGTACGGCCAGCATGAAGCCGATCTTGTCCCGGCCCCTTCGGCCCGCCCGGCCCGTCATCTGGTGAAAATCGATGCCGTTCATGGGACTGAATTCATGGCCGTTGTAGCGGTCGGAATTGAACAGAACGATGGTCCTGGCCGGATAGTTTACCCCGGCGGCGACGGTGGAAGTCGCAAAAATCGCCCGGAGATGTCCCCTGTTCATCAGGGTTTCCACCAGGAATTTCCAGGCCGGCAGTTGTCCCCCGTGATGGGCGCCTACACGGCAGCGTTGGAGATAGGACAGGTGCCGATGGTTGCGCAGATAGGGAAAGCGTTCCAGTAATTTCGCCAGGTCGTCGTCGAAATCCTGATCGTCAAACGACGGCGGCGCCGAATGGCAATGGGCCAGGGCGGCGTCGCACTCGGCCCGGGATTTCAGAAAAAAGATGGCCGGCGTCAGGTGAAACTGCTCCAAAGCGTGGATGATTTCGCCCAAGCGCGGAGAGAAGAACCGCAGGCGCCGTTCCTGCTCGGCCCGCTCCATGTATTCGTTCAAGCCGTGAAAAAGTTTCTTGTTGCTCAGGTACGGCATGATCCGCCCCGACGGGTGGAGGAAAAGCGGATAGAGCGGAACGGGTCTTTTTCGCTCCTTGATGACGACGCAGGGTTTTCCCCGAAGACCTGAGAGCCAGCCCGCCAGTTGATCGTCGTTGCCGATGGTGGCCGACAAAAGGAGCAGATTAACCCGCGGCGGAAGATAGATCATGATTTCCTCCCAGACGACTCCCCGGTCGGCGTCGCCCAGGTAATGGGCCTCATCGATCACCACGAGATCGCACGGGAAATCTTCGCCCCGGTGCATCGTGTCGTAAAGCTGGTTCCTCAGGATTTCCGTCGTGCCGACGATGATGGGGGCGTTGGTGTTTTCCTTGGTATCGCCCGTTAGAATGCCCACGTTCGCTCCGTCAAAACGGGTGCTGAACTCGACCCATTTCGAGTTGCTGAGCGCCTTGAGGGGGGAGGCGTACCAGCAGCGGCCGCCCCGGTTGAAAACGGAGAGGATGGCTTCCTGGGCGATCCAGGTCTTGCCCGAACCCGTAGGGGCGGTGACCAGACAATCGGCGTTCTTGACAGCGTCGATGGCCTCCAGTTGGAAACTGTCGGGCACAAAATCGGCTTGGGCGGGTTTCCCGATTTTTTTGAAAACACTGTGCAGGAGAGTATCAATCTCCGGTTTCATCCGGTGATGATGCCAGCCCTCCTTTTTGCGATGCGGTCTTTCCGGCCTTTCGGCTTCCGGTTGCGGATGCGGGGTCGGTGTCGGTTGGGGTCGACGCCGGCGGCGCCGGCGATGACGCGTATCTGTACTTGATTCCATCAGGTCCTTTGATTTATGGCAAGTTATCGTGGCGGGAAAGTACCATAGATCGCCCGGCGGGTAAAGGGGAATGGCCGCCCAGGGTCAGCTTCCTCCCCACTGCATCGGTGCCCCTGTTTTTGCCGGGTTTTCAAAAATGCTCGTGAAAAGGCGATACGAAGAAAGCGTCCGGCAACGCAACCGTTTGTAAATTCAAATAATACTTGAAGTCGGGGATAAAAGCGGATATACAGACGCGACTGTTTGAGGGGACGCCCGCGGCGACTCTGAAACACTATTCAGCAAATGGAACAAGGAGTACTCTGCCGATGGCAAAACAACTGAAAGAAACATTAAAAACCATAGAGAATTACAAAACGGTCAATCCGCACTACATTGATCTTCTCGATATTCTGGAAGAAATTCTCATTCTGCGTGAGGCATACAAAAAAAAGGCACACCCCCCGGTTTTCTCCGTGAATGAAGCAATCATTCCCCAGAAACTCAAGGGCGGGCTTCCACTGGTGGACTTGGCTGAGGGCAAGTACGATCTGGCGGGCCCCAAACAGTATTTTCTTTCCCTGCTGGCGATTGCGGAAAAGCGCATGCCCGAAGACGCCCGGGATCTGCTCATAGATCTGGAAGACGGGACGATAGTTTACGAAGACATGATCCGGGATATTGTTGAGGGATGCGCGGAATGCGAAGACCACGATGACGAAAACCATGTGGTGGAAGCCCGGGAGGCCGGCAAAGCGCCGCCGGAAGAAGCCAAAGAAGCGGAGGAGTTGGAAGAATCCTTTGATCTGATTGAGCTCTTTCTGGAAGAAAGCTTGCGGCCCGATCTGGAATTGATTGCTGAAAAATACGGGGCCATGGTGGCCGGTTCGGATTGGTCGGAGGGTTACTGCCCGATTTGCGGCAAGGAACCGAAAATCGGCGAACTCAAGGAAGAGGAAGGGCGGCGCTGGCTGTTCTGCAATCAGTGCGGCTATGAATGGAGCTTTGTCCGGATCAAGTGTCCCTTCTGCGGGAACGAGGAACAGCAGTCCCTCGCGTTCTTTACCGTCGAGGGGGACGAACGGTACCGCGTTGATGTCTGCAACGAGTGCAAACGTTATATCAAGATCATCGATTTTCGAGAGACAAAACAGGAGGCCAACCTGGATGTGGAGGATATCGCCACTTTGCATCTGGATATGCTGGCCTACGAGGAAGGCTACAATTAACCGGCCGGACCTGTCGAGGGGCGCCGGGTATCATGTTTCATGAAGGATGACAGAATAGAGCCGGTGATCGCCCGGCTGGAGGAAGCGGCCGGGACATGGGAGGTTCCCATCGTCACCCGGTATGCCGATGACCGGAGGGGACCGTTTACCATTCTGATTTCCACGCTTTTGAGTCTGCGCACCAAGGACGAGGTGACGGAGGAAGCGTCGAAGCGCCTGTTTTTGTTAGCGGATTCACCGGAGACAATGGCGGCGTTGCCGGAAACGGTGATTGAAAAGGCCATCTATCCGGTCGGCTTCTACCGGAACAAGGCCAAGGCGATTATTGAAGTCTGCCGCGACCTGATCGCGCGTTTTCAATCCCGGGTGCCTGACACGATTGAAGACCTGCTGACGTTAAAAGGGGTCGGACGGAAGACGGCGAATCTGGTGGTGACGCTCGGCTACGGGAAAGACGGGATCTGCGTGGATACCCACGTGCATCGCATTTCCAACCGTCTTGGATACGTGGCGACCCGTACTCCCGATGAAACGGAATTTGCCCTGCGGGCGAAGCTGCCCCGGACGTACTGGATCCGGTACAACACCCTGCTGGTGGCCTTCGGCCGGACGATCTGCCGTCCCGTATCGCCCCTTTGCAGCCGGTGCGTCGTTTCTCGCGATTGTGACCGGGTGGGGGTCCAGCACAGCAGGTAGGGACCGCAGGTGTGGTGCCTGGGCTGTCATACCATCGATTTTTTTGTTCTTTCGGCTTGAGAGGGGGAAAGATTTTTGCGTCATTCCGTCGCAAGACGGAATCCAGGAAAGATATCGCAAACCTCTGGATGCTGGTTTTTGAGACTGTGCATAATGCCTTCTCTATGCTCGTGGTCATTCTGAACGAAGTGAAGAATCTAATTGTTTCGGTATGTTGAAAGAAAAAGATTCTTCGGCTGGCGCCTCAGAATGACCTGACGCCTAAGCCTCTTCGCCGGTATGACCACTTTAAATAGCACGGGGGTTTTATGAAAAGACCATTTATTGCCGGTAACTGGAAAATGCACAAAACCGTTGCCGAAGCCGTGGTGTTTGCCCGGCAGTTAAAGGAACTGGCGCCTTGCTGTGCCGACCGGGATGTTCTGGTTGCGCCGCCCTTTACGGCGCTGTCGGCTGTGGCGGAGACGCTCCGGGGAACGGGCATTCACACTGCCGCCCAGAATCTCCACGAAGCGCCTCAAGGGGCCTTCACCGGCGAGGTTTCGGCGGCCATGATCGCCGAGGTCGGGTGTGATTACGCAATCATCGGTCACTCGGAACGCCGGACCCTGTTTGGGGAGGACGACGCTCGGATCAACCGGAAGATCGTCGCCGCGTTTGAAAGGGATCTTAAGGTGATCTTTTGCATCGGGGAAACGCTGCAGGAGCGGGAAGCGGAATTGACCTCCGCAGTGGTGGAACGGCAGCTCAAAGAAGGGTTGAAGGCGCTCCGGATCGATGATATAAGGCATCTCGTGATCGCCTATGAGCCCGTCTGGGCCATCGGTACGGGGAAAACGGCGACGCCCGGCCAGGCGGAGGAGGTCCACGCGTTTATCCGGAGCCTGATGGCCCGGCTTTACAGCAAAGACGCGGCGGATGCGTTGGCAATTCTGTACGGCGGGAGCGTCAAACCGGACAACATGGCCGAACTGATGGCGCAGCCGAATGTGGACGGCGGCCTGATCGGCGGGGCCAGTCTGGATTTCGATTCCTTTGCCCGGATGGTTATGTACGATAAAAAAGATTGAAAAAGGGGTATTGAAACGATGAGACCTTTGCTGATTGTTCTGCACGTGATTGTCTGCTTTGTCCTGATTCTGGTGGTACTCCTCCAGGCGGGGCGTGGCGCCAGTATGGGAGCCGCTTTCGGCGGTGCCAGTCAGACCATTTTCGGTTCCTCCGGCGCCGGAACTTTTCTGGGGAAGATGACCACGGTGGTCGCCATCATCTTCATGCTGACAACCCTGTCTCTGTCCTATTTCAGTTCCGGGAAATCTTCGTCGGTGGTCAAGGATTACAAGGTTCCGAAGGCCACGGAGCAAACCGTGCCGAAGCAGACTTTGCCCCCGGCCCCGGCCGCCGCGCCGGTCGCGCCTGCGGCACCCGCTGCGGCAACGCCTCAGTCCGCACCGGCCAAATAGGGGGAAGAGGGCGGCCGTCAACTCTGTTTCGTGTTGACAAAGAACCGCTCAAAATGTACAGTGCCCCGGAATAACGAGGGGCTGGCTCGGTTTAGCGAGCCGTTCAAAACCGATCTTTATCAGGATGCCGAAGTGGTGGAACTTGGTAGACACGCTATCTTGAGGGGGTAGTGGCCGACGGCCATCCGGGTTCAAGTCCCGGCTTCGGCACCATAAAATGACAGAGGGTTAACTCAGGTGTGGGTTGGCCCTCTTTGCTTTTAGAGGGGGCTTGTCCACGTTTTTTAATAGGATGTCCATCGCTTTGTCAAAATATAACACTGACATTTCAAACACATAGATATCTTATATCTGAAAATATGTCACAGAATATGTCCGTGACATATCATCACGCGGGTTTTTATAAACTTGAGAGAAGTCGTCGGATGATTCGGGTCGGCCGGATACGAGCGATAGTATTGCGCGCAATGCCGGGCATTAAATGATATAGACCAGATCACGGAAAACGCTTTTGATCCGCCATGGGGTTAAGGATGCCCGTGACATTTTGTTAAAGGTTATGGGCGGTTAGATGCCGACCGTTTATTTTATGGCATGTTTTAAGGAGGGTTGAGCGTGAAAACAATTCAAACCATGGTTTTTTTATCCGTCCTGTTTGTTTTGTTTACGGCGAATCCGGCATGGGCCGCAAACTGGGTGGAATACGGCACGTCTTCCCAGGGGGATGTCTTTTCATATAATAAAAGCAGCGTAAAACTCATCACGGCCGACATCATCCAGGTCTGGCAAAGATATGATTTCGCCCAAGCCGTCAAGAGCGTCAAATCGACAACCGTGCTCCGCCGGATCGATTGTCGGCAAAGCAGAACCAAGGTCATGTCCGTGATCGATTACGACCTCTACGGCGGCGTGCTGCACAACAACAATGAGGACCTCGACTGGCAGGATATTCCCCCGAATTCACGCATTGATGCACTGAAAAAAATACTCTGCGAATAGACGCGAGTTGCCTTCGTCATGCCGGAACAGGCTGCGTCATCATGACAAAAAAGTCATTCCGAGCGAATGCGAGAAATCTTAATATATTGAAATGACTCAGCTTAAAGATTTCACCTGCGGTTGGAATGACAAAAATACCCGTTCCGGCATAGACACGTAGAGACTGTGTCATAGTGCACAATTTTCGTTTGAGGTCATTCTGAGCGAAGCGAAGAATCTAATAATCACGGTATGTTGCGAGAAAGATATCCGTCGGCTTAAGCCTCAGACATTGCGACACAGTCTCGTAAGCCGGTATCCACTTTGACGCAATCTTAGGCGTTCCCATTAAAGTCGTCATACCGGCACCGGATTCGAACTCTCCGGGCTAGGTTCCATCCGGCATCCAGAATGTACCGTGTATGCCGTTGTCCTTTCCCCCCGCCTGAAAAAAAGCCATTTTCCGATCGGTAAAACGAAAAACAGGTCGTTAGATTGTTTAATATAATCAGATAGATAACCCATGTCGGGAAACCGACATCCAACTGATGACCATTTTCCTCGCAATCAAGCGAATGGGAATAGAAGCTCATTGGGATCGAGGCAAAACCATGCAGACAAAAAAATCAAAAAAATGGAAGGATTAATCGCTTATTCGCTAATAAATGCATAATCTTAAGTTAGTTCTGTGCACAGAACTTTTGGGATGGGCGCCAATGGTTGGCAAATTATAGCCTGTTGGCAGAGCATAGGAGACGAAAGAAGCAGCAACAGTAAATTTACGTGTAAGCCCCTCTTTCACCCCGCAACCTTTTGTAAACTTCCGACGAGAGCCAGCCGGTGACAACTTTTTGAAACGCCTTGTCGTTCATGAACTTACCGAATATTTCTTCGTTCTGATCCATGCGCTCGACAAATAAGGTTTCCAGGAGATTTTTGAACACCAGCTCGAATTTGTCGCCGGGATTCACGCTGGCCGCTTGTTTTAACATCTCATCAGACGTCGCCGCCTCCACAATCTGGTCAAAGAAAAGCTGATCCGCCTGGTTGAACTCGGTTCCAAACCTTTCATTAACAATATCAATGAGACGTGACAACGGCACAACTACTTCCCGAATCACCCCGGTGCCGACCTCGGTTGGTCCATCCAGGGCTTCGGCATAACCTTCTTTCAGGTTGATGGAACCTTCACTGATCTTTTGCAACCGGTAGTATTCCAGCCGAACCTCATCATCGAAGTTGTAAAGCGGTCCACTGTTTCGTTTCGGCAACTTTGAAGCGAGATGGCGCAGAAACACATAAAGTTTTTCCAGGTCCGAATCCTGATAAGGAATAATCTGGCTCAAAAAAGCATAAAGATTACGGAATGAATAGAGCTTGCCTCGCCAGATTTCCGCCTTCTCCTCCTCGTTTTTTTGCAGCACGGAAAAACGGTCAACGGCCGGGTCCAGGGTGGCGTTCATCAACTGATGATCCATGGCGCTCTGGCGCTGTCTGGGCTTGAAGTAAACGTCACAGAACCGCTCGACTTCCTTGGCCAGATAAATCCCCGAGGCATCCAGTTCTCCTTTGATCAGGTACATGAGCGCCGGGTCGACTTCTTCGCCCATCTCGGCGCCTTCATAGTAAACCTTGAAAGCAGCGCGAATCTCTTCCCGATCATTGACAAAATCAAGAATGAAGGTGTCTTCCTTGAGGGGATGGGTCCGGTTCAGGCGCGACAAGGACTGGACCGCCTGAATCCCGGCCAGGCGTTTGTCCACATACATTGTGTGCAGCAGCGGCTGATCGAATCCGGTCTGATATTTTTCAGCGACCAGCAGGACCCGATATTCCGGTGAGGCAAAGGTCTCCGGCAACTCCTTTTCTTTGATGCCTTGATTCATGCCTTCTTCGGTGTAGATCAAGCTTGGAATGGCGTCGTCCTGGACCGTTCCGGAAAATGCGACCAGGGATTTGATCGGATAGCCCTTTTTCTTGATGTAGCGGTCAAAACTTTGTTTATATTTTACCGCCTCCAGGCGCGATCCGGTTAAAACCATCGCTTTGGCATGGCCGCCGATTTTGTGCCGCGTGACCGCGTTGAAGTGCTCCACCATGATTTCGGTTTTTTGCGCGATGTTTGCCGGATGGAGCCTGAGAAATCTGGCCAGGGCGCGGGCCGCTTTTTTGCGTTCGACGTTGGGATCGTCCTCACACACCTTGAGCAGCTTATAATAGGTGGCGTAGGTGGTGTAATATTTAAGCACATCGAGAATGAAAACCTCTTCGATCGCCTGCCGCATGGTGTAGCGGTGAAAGGGTTTCCCGTCCCGGCCGAAAACGGCTAGGGTTTTGTGCTTGGGCGTAGCCGTAAAGGCGAAGAAGCTGATGTTGGACTGCCTGCCCCGTTTCGCCATGCTGCGAAAAAGTTCCTCCATCTTTTCCATGCCTTCTTCGGCGGCTTTTCGTTTAGCCTCTTCGTGTAAATTCTCACCGCCGAGGACTTCTTTAAGATCGGTGGCGGTTTCACCCCCCTGAGAGCTGTGCGCTTCATCGACAATGACCGCGCACTTTCGGGTGAGCAAACGGCCGGAGTGCTTCTGCCCTCGTTTCTCCGCCATCTTCTGCAACTGATTGGATACAAAGGGAAATTTCTGGAGTGTAGTGATGATGATGGGTACGGCATTCTCCAGCGCTTCCGCCAGTTGCTGCGAACTTTCGTCGATTTTCTGCACCACCCCGCGCTTGTGTTCAAACTGGTAAATCGTATCCTGTAACTGCTGATCCAAAACAATCCGGTCGGTGATGACGATGACGGAATCAAAAACGCGTTGATTCTTTGCATCATGCAAAGATGAAAGACGATGGGTCAGCCAGCCGATGGTATTGCTTTTGCCGCTCCCGGCGGAATGCTCCACCAGGTAATTTTGTCCCACGCCCTCGCCTTTCGCCGAATCAATTAGTGTGCGGACCGCCTGAAGCTGATGATACCTGGGGAAGATCATGGTTTCTTTCTTGACCTTCCGTCCTTCATCGGTGCGCTTTTCTTCGATCTGCAGATGAAGGAACCGGGCCAAAAGATCAAGCATGCTATCTCTTTGCAGAACTTCTTCCCAGAGGTAGGCAGTCCGGTAAGTGCGGCCCGCCGGGTCCGGCGGATTTCCGGCGCCGCCTTCATGACCCTTGTTGAAGGGGAGGAAATGGGTTGCCGCTCCGGCCAGCCGCGTGGTCATGAAAACGGCTTCCGTATCGACGGCAAAATGGACCAGGGTCCGGCGCTTGAACTCGAAGATGGGTTCCCGCGGATCACGGTCCCGCCGATATTGCTGTTTTGCATCCTCGACGGTTTGACCGGTCAGGGGATTTTTCAATTCGACCGTTGCGAAGGGGATGCCGTTTAAACTCAGCGTAACATCAAGGGATTTCTCCGAGCGAACCGAAAAATGCAGTTGCCTTGTTATGCCCAAAAGATTCGCCCTGTAATGCTCTTCCAGTTCGGGGTTGAGTTCATGGGCCGCCTTGAAGAAGGCGACCCGGAGTGGCCGGCCGTAGCATTTGAACCCGTGCCGCAGCGTCGCCAGGGAGCCGTTGGCGTCTATCCACTTGCAGAGGTCTCCGATAATCTGCTCTCCGGTTCGTGCACCGTGCAGGGCTTCCAGTTTTGCCCACTCAGCGGGTTGGGTCTTGCGGATGAAGGCAAGCACCGTTTCGGGGAAAATTGCCCGTTCACGGTCATAGCCTTCCACGGCAACAGAGGCGTAGCCATGGTCCAGCAGGTGGGCTTCAATGACTGTTTCAAAGCTCTTTTCGGATGTTTCAGCCATGGTAATCAAATAACCGTCAAATAAAGGTCCGGTGCCTTTTGTGTCGTGGCGAAATCAATGTAAAACACTGATTTCACTGAATACATTGCGTGAATAGTTGTCGCGTTTAACATGGTTTCGTTATCGAAACCGTTCCATGGTCCGTTCTTTTATCAAATAACCGTCAAACAAAATCCATTTCCGGTCTAATGTTGAATCCGTAAAAAGTCCGTTTTCGTCATTCTGAGGACGTCAGCGACGAAGAATCTCCTGTAATATCAAGATCCTTCGCTTCGCTCAGGATGACAAAACCTGAGCTTTCCGACTTTTTACAAGGCCATCAAGCCTAAAAAGACAAGTTTTTCCCGTGCTTCCTGCAAGAAGATTGACCCCGTATATAACTAATTTGGAAGACAATTTTTATGATCCTTGCGGGATCAGCTATGCTGAGGGGCCCAGGTAAAAGATGTTTCCAGGTCTCTCAGCATATCGAACGTATCGACATAGGGAACTGCGAAGGCTGCGCATACATTCGGCATGGGTAAAGTGCTGCATGCTTCCGGCGCAAACGCTTCATGGGTGACCAACGTTAGCCCGTGGACTTTAGCATGTGCGATCAGCCAGCCATCCGCACCTTGAGCAAATTCACGTTTTGCTGCCGGTTTATACTGAGCTTGTGCTTGAACCCAGTCCATGATGCGTCCGTATTCATTAAACACATCGCCGGCGTTCGTAGACGCAAAACAGGAAGTCGGAGCGGCATCCACCCAATCTTTCAGTTCGTCGCCGCCACGATCCAGTTCATTTTTCACTTTGTCTATGCTGAGAATCCGGTGATTTCCTTCATGATGCCAAAGCAAACAATCCCAAAAACCGGGACATAAATCGAAAGCGTAATAGCGCCGCTTGGCCTCGATGAAAACGTTTGCATCGAGCAGGTAGGCTCTTTCTTCCGGCATGGTTTAATTCGTTCCCCCCAGTGATTTTGCATAACGATCAAAAGTCGCCCCGCTTAGACCTGTAAGCTGATAAGCGTCCCGATATAAAAGACGCCCTTCCTTTGCCGCCCGGATGACCGTTGTCGCAAAGCGTTTCCCGATGCGCATATCCTGATTGGTATAAAAGTCGCCGCCGCCTTTTTGATTTGCCGTCTTATATTTGGCTGCGGATAAGTACGCATGATAAAAATCAAAAAAAGTCTCCTTATCGATCAGATCAAGATCGAGCGCCCGTCGAGCAGTGACCAGGGGGCTTACCTTAAAGTGCCTGGCGAGAGATTGATAAGGCTCTTGCGTGCTTTGGGCCTTGGGCCACCAGTTCAGGAAGATTCCCTCCGGCGCCAGAAACTCGGCGGCAACCTTGTTACAGAATTTCTCGTTTGCACTGTCCGCCGGTTGCATGGCCTGAAGATCAAAGACGCCGCCTAGGCCCAGCCACAGATGCGCCAATTCATGGGCAATGGTGAACATTTGCGCCGCTTTGACATCCGCGCTGTTGACAAAAATCAAGGGAGCGTATTCGTCGCACAGGACAAAACCCCGGAATTCATCCACATCCAGCTTCCGGTGGGTGTTGTTGCCGACGATGCCATTGGCTACGATTAAAATTCCTGCATCATCGATGGCGTTTCTCAGGGTGCGTAAGGCCTCCTCCCATGTTCGCTCGCGGCGGGCCCACTCGACGTCGAGGCCCAGGACGTCTCGAATTTTGTCCGCCACTTCGACGACGGAGTCGTTTGTGCTCACGGAAGAGATGAAGGACAGGGGAAGCTGTCCCTTATCCAGAAGATATTCCCGCAACCAATCTTGGCGGCGCTGCATCGTCTGAACGGTTTCGAGCAGGTCCGGGCTGGGATGAATCACGGACTTATCCCAGAGGGTTCTGAAAACAGGAATCGGCAATTTTTCTTCCGGCGGTTCGCTTAAAAAGAAATAGCCAAGCGGTGTATAGGTTTTCCTGGATAGTTCTTCCAGTTGGCGGAGTGTCGGATAAGCCTCTCCCTTTTCCCAAAGTTCGAGTTTCGGGAATTTCGGGGCGAACATCTGTTTGGGGCGACCGGAACGTTCCAGCGCCCAGCGGATGATCTCAGGTTTTACCGCGACTGTAGCCATGGCCATAGTATATGCCCGAATTGATTGGATATCTCAAGTTAAATCTCCCTATCATGTGAACGGTATTCTGCCGGTGACCGCCTCGGCGATGAGGGCGGCGCGGCGTTCCTTCAAGAGTCCGATGGTGCGTTCCGCCGCCTGTTTCAGGGCGTCCAGTTTGGCGGTTTCCTGTTTGATGTGGACGACGATGGTTTTTTGTTCTGTTAGCGGTGGGGATGGGTATCTAACAACTCTAAGTTTTTCAGCGGTTAGATGTTGAATCGTAGCAGAAGATGCATTTACTGTAAAAACACCCGTTTCAACCATAGATCGCATCACAAGTGCGAAGAATCCAATATCATCCCTTCCAGAGAGAGAACGCAAACGATGCAATGCCTTTTGGTAGTAACATGGATTTAGTCCTCCTTCCCAAACGGCACATCGGCCAACATCTCCACCTTCACATACAAGTAAGTCGCCAGTTTGAAGCGAGTATTTATCGCAATCTTCATTCTCAAAATCCATTTCCGGAAGGTCGATGGTGTTGATTTCATCCCACTGAACATCAACATTTCGTAGGTAAGGGGCTAAATGCTTCCCCTTGATTTGTTTCTCGTCGAGCATTTTCCCAAGCTGAACTTCAAAGCGCGAATATACAGGTGGGGTTTCCCAATGAGTTGGTATTTCACCAAGCCAAGAGATGCCGGAATCACGTAAAGGAACTTCAGAATTGAGGCCGCGGGTGACGGCGCGGGTGATCAGGGCGCGTCTTTTCTCCACCAGCAGTTCCAGAAGGCGTTCCTTGGCGGCAATCAACGCGTCCAGCTTCGCCGTCTGCCAGTCGAGATAGTCTGCAATGGTTATCTGTTCAGAAAGAGGAGGAATTGAAATTCTGTAATCACGGATAAAATCCTCAGCAATCCTCTTCTGTCCTGCTGCTCCTATCATTGCCGCTTCACCCAGCTTCCGAAAAGAGGCACTTGCCGTCACGTAGTATAGAAATCTTCCATTTAATTCTGGCCGAGGGCTAAGTACATGAAGTTCAGTTGTGCCATAACCAACACCATTAAGTAGGCCAAATATGAGCGCACCTTTGCCGTTTTCAAAACAAGGAGTAATTTTAGCCACAATTACATCGCCATTAAAGAAGCGAGTATATCCGGTTCTCACCTCACTGAGATCACGGGTGCAGGATAGGTCTAATTGCCCCTGTTCGCCAATAGCTTCCATAGGGAGAAAACTGACCTGTTCGGCCATGGAAAGACCAAGACGTCGTTCATCGCTCAGTGCAGAATTAAGAAGAAAACGTAATCGTTTTTTCGGCCACAAACTTGCTGTCACTGCACTCACGTCGTGACCTCACTTAGCAGTTTAAAAATCTCTTCTTCTGCTTTCCTTAAGTCGGTATCGATTTCTTCCAACGACCTTGGCAGGGTGTATTTATAAAAATGCCGATTGAAATTGATCTCATAGCCCACCTTGTCTTTGCTCCGGTCCATCCAGGCGTCCGGGACGTGTGGCAGCACTTCACGCTTAAAGTAGTCGTCGATTTCGTCTTTCAGAGGAACATTTTCAAAGTCCCGGAGTTCTGTGTCCGGCTCAAATCCCTCTTCCTTTTCCTTCTTCACCGGTGCGGCGTCCGGATCTTTCCGGGTGAACACATCCCGGAAACGTTTCTGTTCAGCCTTCTTCCAGTTGGACCGGCGCTTGTGCAGGAGGTCCAGGATGCGGCCCTGCGCCTCATTCCAATCATCGATCGCCTCCCGGCCAAGTTCCTTATCGATAGCCTGGAGATCGTCGTGCAGGTGTGGGCAGGTCTCGAGGAAAGAGCCCCGGCCTTCGTCGGTCATCTGATAGCGAAGGCGCAAGGGTCGCTCGACCGTCACACGGGTATAGCCGAAGTCCCGGTTGTCGAAGATTTTCGAGATTTCCGTATCGGTAAAGGCGGCGTACTGCCTGACGATTTCGTCGATCTGGTTGGGCGTTCCGTCCTCGCCGTTGCCGATCATGCGACGCTTGTCGCCGAGACTGCGGCGCATGGGCACATAGATATTCCGGGCGTCGAACAACTGAATCCTGCCTTTACGGCGCGCTTCCTTCCGGTTGGTGACGATCCAGACATAGGTGCCGATGCCGGTGTTGTAGAACATCTGGTCCGGCAGGGCGATAATCGCCTCCAGCCAGTCGTTTTCAATGATCCACTTGCGGATCTCGCTTTCTCCGGAACCGGCGCCGCCGGAAAACAGGGGCGAGCCGCTGAAGACGATGGCCAGTCGGGAACCGTGCTTGAGTTGTTCGGGCAGAACCGGCTCGAATTTGTCGATCATATGCTGCAAAAAGAGCAGGGAGCCGTCGTTCACGCGGGGGAGACCCGCGCCGAATCGGCCGCCATAGCCCATCTTTTCGTGTTCCCGGACAATCTCCTTCTGCTGCTTCTTCCAGTCCACGCCGAAGGGCGGATTCGTCAGGAAATAATCGAATTTCTGGTCGTCGAACCGGTCGTCGGTGAAGGAATCGCCGAAACGGATATTGTCGCCGCCGCCGTTATGGTCCACCTGCTTCATGAGCATGTCCGACGCCGCCGTGGCATAGGCCCGCTTGTTGTAGTCCTGGCCGTAAACATAAAGCCGGGCTTCCCGGTGGTGAGCCCGCAGGTAATTCTGGGCCTCCGCCAGCATACCGCCGGTGCCGCAGGCCGGGTCCAGAAGCTTGCGGACCGTGCCGGGCGTGGCCAGCAGTTCGTCATCGTTGATGAAGAGAATGCTCACCATGAGCCGGATAACCTCACGGGGGGTGAAGTGATCCCCGGCGGTTTCGTTGGCCAGTTCGTTGAACCGGCGGATGAGATTTTCGAAGATCAGCCCCATTTCTTCGTTGGGCACCCGGTCCGGATGCAGATCCACATCGCAGAACTTGGAAACGACGAGATAGAGGATATTGTCCCCGCGCATCTTCTCGATTTCATTTTCGAATTCGAAATAATCGAAGATCGTGCGGACATTCTTGGAAAAACCCTGGATGTAACTGACCAGATGCTTTTCGATATTGTCCGGGTCCCCCTTCAGCTTTTCAAATGTCAGCGGGGAATGATTATGAAAACGCTGGCCGGAAACTTTGTTCAGGATACTTTCCAGGGCTTCATTCTTGTGTTTGTCCTTGACCAGTTCGTATCTTTTCAGCACGGCGTCCCTGGTGGGGGCCAGAACGCAGTCGAACCGGCGGAGCACCGTCATGGGCAGCATGACCCGCTCATATTGGGGCGGCCGGTAGGGGCCGCGCAGCAGATCGGCAATCTGCCAGATCAGGTTGGCGTGTTCCTGGTGATTAGCCATTGATAAGTCCCTGAATAGGTTGATTATTGTTGTCGTAAGGGATGGATAATTTAATCAAAATCAATCACCCCTGAATGAATTCGGTCTGATTCTTTAAAGAGAAAATGCATGAACAGCAACCCCCGATGCCTGCAATGGTGGGGATTATACACACCGCCCCGGCAAAGACAAGTAATAATTCTGATTTGGTCGTGTTGTCCCACCTGAAGCTTTTTATGTGCAGAAAGGCACCCAAGGGAGGGGACAAATTGTACCCCTCTTGGCGTGAATGCGATCATTGAAGGGAGTGAACTGTCAAATATTACTTGACAGTTGGGCAGCGTATATCGGGATAACAAATAAGTTGTCCGACGCAATCGGACAACTTAGTAAGATTATGTTAAGATTTCAGATTGCAATGAGCAACTGATTAAGAGTCAGTTTTTAGCCATTCACAACTCATTTCATTAAAATTCACTT
>CAYOYJ010000044.1:0-16188 GCA_964408155.1 uncultured Syntrophales bacterium | reverse complement strand
AGATGTCGAACACCCCTGTTGCCATGGACTGAAAGGGAATGGCGGTTACGGTCGGATCGCTGAGCTTACCCTTGGTTTCGAAATAGGCCGTCACAAAGGTTCCTTCCCTGCCCGTGATGATCCACCCGATAATGGGAATGCCGCTGACGAGCTTATCCACCGTCTGGAGGGGTTGAATACCGATTGTGGCGTCGCCCTCTTCCCTGATCAGGTCGATTCGCCCGACAAGGGCGATGTTCATGGCGTCGCTTTTAACAAAAAAGTCCGTGGTGGAGACAAAACCATCGTGGAAGTTGAAATTACCGGTAATTTCGCTGTAAGGCATCCCTCCGGAAACCATGTCCGGCAATTGAAATTTAAACAGTTGCGAAACATTCAGAATAGAGAAGATCTTCGACAGCGCGGGAAATTGTCGGAGCATACCTTTTGTCGCTTTCAGACTGACGTTGCCCTGAACCGTCTTTTTCAGATCCGCCATGGTCTCTCCCTGAGCGGCTAACGCGCCCTCGATCTCCAGGGAACCCGTCATCATCCGCTCTTGCCGCCCCATCGCCTTCATCAATTCTTCGGCGGACAGCTTGTCGCAGGTGAAATTTGTATTGTATCGCGGCTGGTCAAGATTGAAATCCACCTCCCCCTCGGCGGAAACTTTCCCGTTCAGGGTATTGAACGCCAATTTCGAGAAATTAAGCCGCTTGGACTTGTAGTTCAGGTCGACGCGAAGTTTCTCAAATGAAACATTCCGCCATTTCCCCCGCTCGGCAGCCATGCCGGCTTTCAACGCAAACGACGGTTCGGATGCCTTGTCTGTCTCCGCTTTGCGGATCCCGGCCAGGATCAGCACATCTTCAATTTCCAGATAGGGAGACGTGCCCTGAAGGGAGATGACCGGTTTCTTCAGATCCCTGATCTTTCCCTTCACATTCAAGGTCGTATTGTCGATGCGTCCGGACAGGGCGTTTATATCCAGGTTGTCGCCATGCCAGAAAAAATTGCCTTTGACGTCCGTCAGTTTCTTCCGGGGATCCGGGCTTGTCAGGCCCAGATCGCTGAGTTCCAGATTCGGGCAGAGAAAATCCACACGCATGGACGGGTCGCGGAAATTAGTGACGCTTCCCTGTACCGTGACCGGCGACGTGCCGAGGCGGGCTGTGATGGAAGATGTTTCCAATGTGGTGCCTTTCAGATGCACGGAACCGTTAATACCGCTGACGGTCTTGATGTTTTCGCCGGGGACAAAGGAGAGACCGGTCATGGATAGCTGACCCGACCAGTATAACAGGGACGGATCGGCGCCGCCCCCTTCTCCCGTGACACCGATTTTTACCATACCCTTGGGTTGGTATTCCTTCAGGACAGGAAAGAAACCGACCATATTTTCAATCCGGAAACGATTCGAATCAACCCGGATAAGCAGATCTTCCTTTTCACCCCAGGCATATTTTCCCGACAGGTTAACAGACAAGGGAGGAAGGTCGTACTTCAATGACGTGACATGGAAACCCGCATCATTGATACGCCCGGAAAACGTCATGCGGTTATCTTTACCGGCGGGTTTAACGATGTTCTGATTGAACCGATAGGCGGCATTCGTCAAGTGCCAATCACCGAACAACTGATAGTTGCCGGACTCTCCCCGTCCGTTTAAGCGCAGCGTGGATTTACCGGAATACATCAGTTTGTTTCCGGCATTTTTACCGAACAGCCAGGCAACTTCGGGGCTTTGCGGTGTCACAACCATGGCGAAAGGGTAGGATACCGGCGTTTCCAGACAGTAATCCGTAATGGCGCCGTTCAGAGTAAAAGGTGACGTCCCGAATTTCCCAGACATATTTTTCAAAGTAAAGTTCTTCCCTTCCAGGATGAGTTTACCCCGAATCCCATTAAACAGAGGGATCTGATCACTCAAGCGGATCAAACCGCCCTCGACCACCGTACCATGGATGGACAGGACCCGACAGTTATCCCCCTCTTCCATGTGGGCAATTTGACTCACGCGTCCGTCCAAACGGCCGTCATCCAGTCTAATCGTGCCCGCCTTAATTTTCGTCTCGATAAAATGCGACGTGTCATCGGGAATGATGCCAAAGGGAATGTATTGTAAACAGGATTCCAGTTTGAACGCTGACGTCGCGGCGTGGGCAACGATGCGGGGATCCCGGCCGGGCATGTCGAGAACGGCACAGCTTCCCTGTGCACGAAAACCATCGACATGAACGTCGATATCTTTAATCGTCAAATCCCGTAAACCAAGGTTCAAATGATATTTCAATCGAACCACCCTGGGGGTCAGTACCGACCGAAACACCCCCGGATAACTGAAACGGAGATCCCGAACCGAGATCATCCCCTCCGTTTCGAATTCTCGCAACTTGCCCTTGAAATCGGATTCCACATCCAAATGACCAAGGATTTTCTCAAAGGGAACATAGGGGCGGTAATAGTTCCAATAGCGTTCGGCCTGAATATTCTTCGCCTTGACATGGCCGTCGAATACGCTGTCGACGAACGGTTGATCATCCGGAGCAAGTTTTAATTTGCCCCTCACATTTAATTCGCTCCTGCCGCTCTGCTCCTTGACAAAGGCGGACAGGTTCAGTTTGCCTCTTTTCCCCCGGGTCAGATTGCCCAAATACAAATCGAGGTCATAAACAGCATACACGACGGGGGATTCGTGGATGTAATCGTCTTGTATCGTCAGGGCTCCCTTCTCAACGTAAAGCGCTTTTACCTGAATCGACCGCTCTTTTTTTTCCGTCAAAAGATCGGTCATGTTGAAGGTGCCATCGTGATAGCGATGCAATCTGATACTCGGTTTTTCAAGAACGACTTTTTTGATTACAACTTTATTGAACAACAGGGGCGCCAGGGCAAGGCGAAGAGAAATCCGGTCAGCGGTCAGAAAAGCAGAATGTTCTCGGGGGTCCCTCTCCCGGATCAGCACTTTTTCAAAGGTGAAGGAAGGACCGTAATGAAGAGAAAAACCGCCCCGGCCGTACTGAACCTCCCGGTTCAGGGATTTCTTCATTTCAGAAAGAATATCATCCTTGTACGTATCCAGCCGGTGGAGTTTTTTCACCGCGACCACCGTCAATATGCCCGCAAAAATGAGGCTCAACAACAGGGCGATCAGGATGACTAATTTCATTCGACGAGTCTGCATATTTCCTCACGTAGGACATGAAAACAAATAATGTATCTTTTCGATTCCGCCATGTTGCGGCTTTAATATTAACCGCCGGCACGGTTACCATGCAACAGATTATTGTTTTATCTCCCATTCCCGACAAGATAAACCTTCTTACATTTTCCTGAATAACGCCTGGCGATCTTTTTGGGGTTGTTTCGTTGCCGGGAATCGTTTATGAAGAATGGGAAATCACCTGTTTCTGAGGAGTTTAATTCATTTTGAGTGCCCGAGCGACGATCAAGCGTTCCCTTTTTTTCCGCTTGAATGATTATCTTGCCCTTTCCCGCACCCCGCATGCCCTCCTTGATCTCGCAGGGCCGGGGCTTGCGGCCCTGCTTTGCCTCGGGACCTTCCCTTCCCCCGCCATCATCCTGATCGGTTTTGTCACGGCTTTTGCCGGATACACCGCCGTTTATACCCTGAACGATATCGTGGATTATCGGGTCGACCGGAAAATCTGGGGACTCCGGACCGTAGAAACAATCACCCCGGATTTGGACGGTCTATTCGTGCGTCACCCCCTGGCCCAGGGATTAATCAGTTTCCAGGCTGCCCTTGCGTGGTTCATTTTCTGGTCCGCCTTGGCTGTTATCGGCGCCTGGTGGTTAAATCCATTCTGTCTGGCGATCTTTATCCTTGCCGCTTTCCTGGAAACCATTTACTGCGCTCTGCTGAAGATCACCTGGTTACGCAGTGTCGTCAGCGGTTTTGTGAAAACATCGGGACCGGTGGCGGCCGTTTTCGCGGTCAATCCCAATCCCCCGCTTTCCTTCGTATTGCTGCTGTTTCTCTGGTTCTTTTTCTGGGAAATCGGCGGCCAGAATGTCCCCAACGACCTGTCCGACATGGAAACGGACCGGGATCTGCAGGCGAAAACCATACCGGTCCGCTTCGGTATCCGCACGTCAAGCTCGATTATTCTTTTATCCCTGGCTCTTGCGTATGTTTTGAGTTTCGCATTGCCGATCGGCACCGCAGTGCAATTCAACCTGCTTTATCCGATCGGCGCCGGTTTGTGTGGTCTGTGGTTGCTTTTGACGCCGGCCATGAGCCTCTTCCTTTCCCAGGACACACGGAAAGCCTTCCGCCTCTTCAATTTAGCCAGCTATTATCCCCTGGCTTTGCTCGCGTGTTTGACGATCAGTCTCTTATTTTAACCGGCACCTTCTACATTTTGACGGCATAGCCCAATATTTCCAGGTGACGATTTTCCAGACAGTCTCTCATGACAAGACCCGATGCGACGATGGTCTTTTTTAAGGTTTCACTGTCAAATCGGTTTTCCGCAGGATGCAGCAGGATACGACGGGTAATGAAATTCTGATACAACGAGGGATAAAGTTCCTCAAAAAAGTAAAACCCTCCGCACTTTAGTACCCGCACGATCTCATCCAACGCCCTCTGCCAATCCGGAACATGATGAAGTACACCGAAACCGAAAACGGCGTCCATGGCGGAATCCTCAAAAGGCAGCGCACAGACATCACCGACAAGGAAAGAAATGCCGTCCTTTTCTTTGTGACTAAGATAGGGGTCCGCTTTTCTAATCATATCGATATCCAGATCCATGGCATGAACATGCCGAAGATGAAACGTGTTCTTGATCAGAAGAGCTCCCGCCCCCCGACCGCAACCGATTTCCAGAATCCGGCTTTCCGCTTCCAGCCTGACTCGCCTGTAGTACCAGTTTATTTCGAGTCGCTGCTGGAGAGGCCGCAACGGATTGTTGACCGCCAGCCGTTCCGCCCAGTTGAGTTTCATGGTTTTACACCCGTATAGATGACGGCGATGCCGTTGGTCAGTCTTTCATAACGGACATCCCCGAAGCCCGCCTCCATGACCATCCGGGAAAACAGATCCGGAGATGGAAACATGCGTATCGATTCGGGAAGATGAAGATAGGCCTCCCGGGTGCCCACCAGCAAGCGACCGATAACCGGCATGACACAAAACGAATAGAAATCGTAAAGGAAACGGAACCATGGCGTCACAGGCAGTGAAAATTCCAGACACATGAACCGCCCTTCAGGCTTAAGTACCCGATACATTTCCTGCAGACACGTTTCCATATGGGTCACATTGCGGATGCCAAAACCGATCATGGCCGCATCGAAACAATCCGACGGAAAAGCCATGACTTCTGCGTCTCCCTGCACACAAGCAATCTGCCCATCAAGGGCGGCTTTCCGGATTTTGGGTAAGCCGTTTTTCAGCATGGCCAAATTGATATCATAGACGATGACACGGCCGCAAGCGCCAATCCCTTTAGCGGCAAGCATCGCCAAGTCCCCCGTGCCGCCGCACACGTCGATAACCAATGCGCCGTCTTTTAACCGGGCGGCTTGCACCGCAGATCGCTTCCAAAAATAATGAATCCCAAAACTGAGCAGGGTATTCATGAAATCATATTGAGCTGCGATTGAATTGAAGTGCCGCAGGACATAGCCGGCCTTTTCATCAACCGCTATCTGCCTGTAGCCGAACGAGGTTGTTGTTTTCCGATCTTTATCCCCGGTATGGGGATCGGTTGTGTCAGGATTCATGGACCGCGCCTGTTTCGATTTTACCCTGCCGTCCGGAGCAAATCCGTCGGATCGAAACCGACAGCCTCAAAAATCGGCAAAAGATAATCCAGGCTTTCCTCGCCCGCTTCTTTGGGTTTGTCGGCATAGGTGTAGAGTTCCAGACTGAGATCACCATGATAGCCGGTATTTTTGATTGCCTGTAAAACCGCCTCAAAATCGATGGCTCCCTGTCCGGGAATAATGTGATGATGCCGCCGCGTCGCGGCAATATCCTCGATATGGACATGTCCGATCCAGGGTAGAAGTTCCTGAAAACTCACTCCCGGCTCTTCCCCGGCACAGAAAAAATGACCGATATCGAAATTGATGCCAACCTGGGGCGAGCGTATATCGGTGATAAATGACCTGATTTGTTTCGTGTTTTCCATCAGCAGATCCGGTTCCGGCTCGATGAGAATCCTGACCCCCAGTTTCTCCGCCAGAGGAATGACTTGATCCAGTCCGGCGTGAAACAACCCTAACGCCTCCTTCCTCGACATACCTGTCGGCAACGGCCCTCCGGGCGGAACGGAAATATTGGCACAGCCCAGTTGATCGGCCATATGGAGGCTCTGCATCGTATGCGTCACGCGCATCTCTCGCCGGGACGGTTCCGGCTCGATCCAGGACGGCAGATAGGTATCCCCCACGGCAAACAGGGTAAAACTGTTGATATTGGTAATACATAAACCCCGATTGCGGATGTTTTTCTTCAAATACTGAAGCGCCTCATCGTTCCAGTCGGGCGGGTAGAGGTGGGGTCGGTCGCCCATGATCTCAATGCCGCCGAACCCAAGGTCGGCAATCTGTTTTATGGCGCCAAACAGGGACATCCTGACGAAAGCGTTGCTGCTGTAACCAAGTTTCATGGTGCATAATCTCCTGATTTCATCAAAACATTACCTTTTCACTTTATTTCCCGCACCAGATTCTGCAGGGCGGCAACCTGCTCCTGAAAGCTAATCGGACCGTCCGACAGCGGTGCCTTTTTGAAATAAAAAGCCAACTCCCGGACAAAACCGGTACGGCCCGCTGCTTTCAGGGCCGCCATCCATACCGCCAGATCAATGACCATGGGCGCCGCCAGAATGGAATCCCGCAACTGCATGTTCATCCGGATGCTCATCGGCATCCCGAATATACCTTTCATGTCAATCACATCCCAGGATTCCTTGCTGTCGCCACGGGGAGGGTAGAATTCGATAGCCACCTTGTGCGTGGATTGTCCGTAGTCTTTCCCCACGGGATAACCCAGGATGGTGTCGAGAAAATCCGTCTTGTTGGCCAGTTTCCCTGAGGCTTTCTGTGGGTTCGAGAGATTTCGTCCATCTTCGTTACCCAGAATATTCAAGCTGTACCAACCGTCGACGAGAAGATTCCTCGCCTTCAACGCGGACGCAATCACCACCTTGAGATAAGTCTGTCCTGTCTTACCGTCGCGGCCGCAAAGGGGAACACCGGCCTGGAAGGCTTCCTGCACGACGAGGGAGCATTCGACGGCATTGGATGTGAAGTTTACGACGGGAACACCACAGGCCATGGCCGCCAGGACATAAGCCAGATCCGGAAAATCCGCAGGGGTCAGTTCACGGAACAGGTCAGTCATCGTGCCGTATTTTTCCAGATTTATCACAGCACAGGCCGGCAGGAGATTAACAAAGACAGGCTGCTGACGGGGATGCCTTTTGATAAAATCGCCGATGTCTTGCGACAAAATTCGTATCTGCTCCGCGTAACCCGTCGTTGCCGCCGGAGGTTTCCGCACATCCATTGTGTCCAGCATGGCCATGCCCGGCTCATAATGCTCCTGTGTCAGAACACCCTGAAGGGCCACAGCCTGAGACATCTTTTTTTCAGACACATCCCAGCCGGCAAAAGCCGTCTCCTGAAGGATGATCTTGTCGGCCCAACTGGCCGTCATCAACCATGGATACGTGTTTTTCCCTGTTTGTTTCAAGTCGGTCACGGCTGCCGCAACCGTCGTGCCGACGGCCCCTTTCGCACCGGCCACAATGAGTAGAGGAGATTTCATGACGGAAATATAAACCTGTATCCTTTCCGGAAATAAGTTAACGCAATTCGATCGATTCGGATCATGTGTACAAAAAAACCACCGTTTTGCCAATGGATTTTGAAGAAAATTCAAGGACACACCTGCTCATGATGACATCTGTACAACCTCCATCATCCGTTCATCTTCGTTTTTATAATGGTTATTATCCGAAGAGGGTGATAATATTTTGTGAAAAAGGTCATTATACGAGGAGAATGACAATGTCTGAGGAAAAAAGTTGTAAGCATCCCGAAAATCATGCCGGTCATTTGTGCATGCTGGTAAGCAAGGGGCTTTTTGAGGAGGTAAAAAAACTGACCCGTCATCCGAAATCTATCTGCTTTACCTGCGGCCGCGTTGCCGACTCGTCGGAAAATCTCTGCAATCCCATGCCCAACGATTGAAATATACGTTCGGCTCTGCATACCGATTCTCAGCCGGCGGATCTATTTCGGAAAAACAATCAATAGATGACTTCCGCCAGGAACAGGCCGTGGGCAGGCGCCGTCATACCGGCTTTTGTGCGATCACGGGAATCAAGGATTATTTTAAATTGTTCGGGGGATATTTTACCTTTACCCACCTCGACCAGGGTGCCGACGATGTTTCTGACCATATGACGGAGAAAACCATCTGCGGTCATGGTGATAATGATTCTTCTCTGATTATCTTCATCAATACATACGGAAAAAACCGTCCTGATATAATCTTTGACCTTGCTGCCCGCCCCGCAAAAAGCGGAAAAATCATGCGTCCCTTCGATGAAAAGGGCCGCTTCCCGCATTGGATCAAGGGCCAATGCCTTACGGATATACCAGCAGTGATGTCGATGAAGCGCCGTATTCGATGGACCATTCCAGATTTGATAACTGTATTTTTTTGATTTTACATCGAATCTCGCATGAAAGGCTTGATGGACTTCCTCAAGTTGCTTGATGACAATATCATCGGGCAGCACACAGTTCAGGGCGTGCAATAAGTTTTCCTCACTCATATCGCCGATCATCTTGAAATGGGCAATCTGGTTGATGGCATGGACACCGGTATCGGTTCTTCCCGATCCAATCACGGCAACCTCTTCCCTGGTGATGAGCTTTATTTTTTCTTCCAGAGTCTGCTGAACACTTTGGCGGCCTTTTTGCCTTTGCCATCCGTAGTATTGTGCGCCGTCATATTCGATAACTATTTTGATGTTTCTCATATTCAACGAAAACGGCGGGATTATATTGCGTTCCCGCCGTCGATGACCCTGCAGCACCGTAAACTCTAGCAACGATCCAGCGCCTTGACGGCAGGCAGTTCCTTTCCCTCCAGAAGCTCAAGAGACGCCCCGCCTCCGGTGGATATATAGGTGATTTTGTCCTGTTCCCCTGTCTTGTTGATGGCAACATCCGTATCTCCGCCGCCGACGATGGAAAGCGCGTAAGTATTCGCCACGATGTGTGCAAGCGCCGCTGTCCCCCTGCCGAAGGCATCGATTTCAAACATCCCCATGGGACCGTTCCACACGATGGTCTTGGCATTACTCAATGCTTCCGAAAAGAGTGTAATCGTTGCCGGACCAATATCCAACCCCATCCAATGGGGATTGATTTCCTGGATGGGAACAATTTTTGTTTCCGCAGCGGCGTTTTTGTCTTCTGCAATAACGCAATCGATGGGCAGATAAAGCTTTACCCCCAACTCCTTGGCCTTTTTCAGAATCTCCAAGGCTTTTTCCATCAACGGCTCTTCAAAAATCGATTTCCCGATCTCAAACCCCTGTGCTTTTAAAAACGTAAAAGCCATCCCACCACCAATGATCATCTTATCAACACGTTGAATCAAATTTAAAAGCGCTTCCAATTTATCGGAGACTTTCGAACCGCCAATAATGGCGACAAAAGGCCTGGCCGGATTGTCCAGCACCTTTTTTAAATAATTCAGTTCTTTTTTAATCAGGAATCCGGCGGCGCATTCTTTGATGAATTGGGTAATACCGACGTTGGAGGCGTGAATTCTATGGGCATTTCCGAACGCGTCGTCGACATAAACATCGCCAAAACCGGCCAATTCCCGGGCAAAATGGTCGTCGTTTGTCTCTTCTTCCGCATGAAAACGAAGGTTTTCCAGTAAAACCAGATCCCCGGGCACCATCTTTTCGATATGGGCTTTGACATCATCACCGATGCAGCCGTTGAGCATCCGGACATCTTTCCCCAAAAACCGGGACAATCGTTTGGCGACCGGGGCTAAACTGTATTTCGGATTGGGCTTGCCTTTTGGTCTGCCCAGGTGAGAAATCATGATCACCGAGGCGCCCTCATCGAGAGCATAATTGATGGTGGGAAGAACGGCACGAATTCGAGTGTCGTCAGTGATATTCTGAGAATTATCCAATGGAACGTTAAAATCGAACCGGCACAGCACTCTTTTTCCCTTTAAATTCATCTCATCAATAAATTTCATTGCGCCTCCATAGAATGATCTGATACAAGAATTTCTAATTTTTTTTATTGTCAGGAATTAAGTTTTCAGAAAAACGCACGCGCCATGTTTTTCCCATTGCGCGTGCATATATATCTTACCTGGTTACACAGGTCAACATGGAATTCCTGCCGCAGTTTATAACTTCTGATATTCATGACGCTATTTTTAATTAGGAGATCACGGACCCAATGACAATGAAGAAAAAACATAAAAATCACGGCAATACCTTTCATAAAATCAGCATGCTGGAGCAGAACACCGCCGACGTGATGGCCCTGGGCGGTCAGGAGATGATCCAGAAACAGCATGATCTCGGCAAATTAACCGCAAGGGAAAGATTGGCCGCACTCTTCGATGCAGGTTCTTTCAATGAAGTGCAGCTCTTCGTGAAACACCGCTCCCATCTTTTCGGTCTTGCAGGCAAGACAATTCATGCCGATGGCGTCATTACCGGTTATGGAAAGGTAGACGGTCGAATTGTTTTCGTCGCCGCGCAGGACTTCACCAGTTCCGGCGGCAGCCTCGGCGAAATGCACGCCAAAAAAATATGGAAGGTTATGGATATGGCCTTCGAAGCCCGCAAGCCTTTCATTGCTCTGAATGATTCGGGAGGAGCCCGTATTCAGGAAGGCGTTCCCGCCCTGGATGGTTACGGCGGTATCTTTTACCGGAATACCCGGGCCTCGGGTTATATTCCTCAGATCACGGCGATTATGGGACCGACCGCAGGCGGCGCGGTTTATTCGCCGGCCCTGACGGACTGGGTATTCATGGTTCAGAATACCAGTTACATGTACATTACGGGACCGGATGTCATCAAGTCGATCATCGGCGAGGAAATCAGCCATGAAGATTTGGGCGGCCCGCTGATTCATTCGAGCAAGAACGGCGTCTGTCATTTCAGTACATCAAATGATCAAGATTGTATCAAGAAAATTCAGGCGCTCTTATCCTACCTGCCCGACAGTTGCCATAGCCCTGTCCCCATTCTGGATCTGGGTGACGATCCAGATCGCGTAGCACCGGAGCTCGATGAGATTATTCCGAATGAACCTTCTAAAAGTTATGATATGAAAGAAATTATCAAGTGTATCGCCGACGGCGGACAGTACTTCGAGCCTCACGCCGCATGGGCTCATAACATCATCGTGTGTTTCATACGTGTCATGGGACAAACGGTGGGGGTGATTGCCAATAACCCCAAATATTATGCCGGCGTTCTGGATGTCCATGCCTCCGATAAAGCGGCACGTTTCATCCGTTTCTGTGACGCATTTAATATTCCATTACTCACGTTGGCCGATGTTCCGGGATATATGCCGGGAAGCAGGCAGGAACAACTGGGCATCATCAGTCATGGCGCCAAACTGCTGCACGCTTACGCCGAAGCAACGGTACCTAAAATTACCGTCGTAATCAGAAAAGATTACGGTGGGGCATATATTGCAATGTGCAGTAAACAACTGGGTGCAGACTATGTTATGGCCTGGCCTTCAGCGGAAATCGCCGTTTTAGGCTCCGAAGCCGCCTGTAATATCGTTTACCGCAAGGAAATAATGACCGCCGCTGATCCGCAAGCGAAAAGGATCGAACTTGCAAAAGCCTATGAAGACCATTTCAGTAACCCTTATTTTTCCGCCGGCCTCGGTATCATTGATGAAATTATTCTCCCGCGGGATACGAGGAGAAAAATTATATCTCTATTAGAAACCCTGCGAAACAAATCGCATGCGGCAATCGCAAAAAAGCACAATAATATTCCCCTTTAATTCTCGCGCTGTTGAATAGTTCACTTCCCGGGATTTAAAGGAATAATTGATAATCCTGATCATTTGAATTGTAGAATTCGAATGTTTTTGCCCGGTTCAAAGTGATTAATTTTTTCGCGTTGTGTTGCCGGACGATGATTTTCGTTAAATTCACCACATTGTTCAACGCTTCTATTTCTCCGTACCGAAGAAATTCTGCGGCGTCCACTTCCTCGCCATCCGGCCGCGGCATGCCATCAATATAACGCATTTGAAAGACAAGGTAGCAGTCTGTTGTTTCCGGGTTACGTATACGGCTTCTTACGGCAACAATACCTTCCGCGGCAGCTCTGATGTTTGCTTCTTCCCAAACCTCGCGCTCCGCGGCTCTGTGAAGGGCCTCACCTTCTTTGACATGACCTCCGGGCAGAATCCATAATCCCTTGTATTCGCCATAAGCCTGTTTCACCAGGAGATATCTCTCCCGATAAAAAATTAAGCCGCCCACGCCGGTAAAATTGCCCCTAATCAAATCTTTTCCCTGCAACGTGTCTTGCATGATAATCCCGCAGAGCCTCGCCGTTGATCGGAAAGGAAAGATCATCCCAGGGAATGGAATCGTAACTGAACGACCTCACCTCAAGAGCTTCGGGACCGCATCCCGGCCGCCCTTTGATTATTCTTCCCCTGTAAACAATAAGTACGACGGATGCACCCTCTTCTGAATATGCACCGACTAAGCCTGTAATTTCCACATCAAGCAGAATTTCTTCAGCGACTTCCCGGATCGCCGCCGCCTCAAGCGTTTCACCCGCATCGACAAATCCCCCGGGGATAGCCCAGTTGCCATGTGCGGTCGGCAAACACCTTTTCAGCATGACGATCTTTCCGTCAACGTCAATAATCACACAAACGGCAACTTTAGGATCCTTGTACAGGATAAATCCGCACTGTGTACAGACAATGTGCTTTCCTATGGTCGACGTTGCTTCCGGTTTGTCCCAGTGATGACCGCAGCAGGGACAATAGTGATAATCGCTATTTTGATGCATGGGGAAGATACTCATATAAGAACCGATAAAATGCGACGACAACAAGAGAATGGGAGATTGTTCCATCGTGAATCAGCGTGGGAATGGCCTGCAGAGGACACAATTCCAATTCAATATCTTCTTTCTCGTCCATGTTTTGAGGCCCGATGGGATGGACATTTTTGGCCAAATAGGTATGGCAGAGGTTGTTTTGAATAGCCGGATTAGGCCAGACTTTACCCAGATAGATCAAATCTTCGCCCTTTGTGCTGTATCCCGTTTCTTCTTCCAATTCTCGCAGCGCCGCCCGGCTATGCGGTTCTTTTTCTTCAACCAGGCCTCCGGGTATTTCCAGGGTAACCGCGCGGATGCCATGCCGGTATTGACGTATGAGAATCACCTCATTGTTCACTGTAAGAGGAACCACATTCACCCAGGGGGAGGCATCCAGGACGACAAAATCATAAACGTTGCCGTTTCTCGGTGATTTTGCCCGGTCATTGCGGATGTTGAATATGCGATATTTTTCGTTGATCTCACTGCCGATTAACGGCCATTCTCTGATCGCCATGATGAATCCCGATCAAAATCCTGTTTATTTTTGTGTTTAATCGGCAATCTTTCCAACAGCCTTTCCGATTCTCCGCCGCACGGCTTCCTTTCCCATGAAGCGGAACAGTTCATCCAATTCCGGTCCTTTGGTCATACCGGTCATGGCAACACGGAGCGGCATATAGAGTTCCTTGCCTTTTAATCCCGTGATTTTTGATAATTCCCTGAACATTTCTTTAAGCCGTGTTTCAGAATATTCAGGGATGGCGTCCAGGAGCAGACAAAACGCTCTCAGCATGTCAACGTTCTTTTGTTCCGCCAGAACCTTTTCGGCCGCTTCGGTCATAACGAATTCCCGATCGGATAAAATCCCCAGGTAATCGTTGACATCGTTTATGGTTTCGATATTCGGTCGAATTAAGGCAATAAATTGCTCGAGTTTTTCGTCCGTCAATCCGGCCAAGCCTTTTTCTGTAATAACCGGGCGAATAATCTTGCTTAATTTTTTGATGTCGTACGCGTGCAGGTGCGTCGCATTTATCCATTTCAACTTATCTTCATCAAATGAGGCGCCGCCTTTCCCGACTTTCTCCATGTTGAATGTTTGAATGATCGTTTCGAGCGGACAGATTTCCCGTCCCTCTCCAAGCGAACTACCCAACAGGATCAAATAATTGACCAATGCTTCGGACAAATATCCCTTCTTTCTGAACTCACCGACGCTGACCGCGCCATGCCTTTTGCTTAGCTTGGTGTGGTCCAGCCCCAGAATCAAAGCGTGGTGATAGTATTCCGGCGGTTTGAATTTCAGCGCTTCATAGAGCAGCAATTGCGAAGCCGTATTCGAGAGATGATCTTCCCCGCGGATCACATGACTGATCTTCATCAGACAGTCGTCGATCACCGCGGCAAAATTGTAGGCGGGCAGGCCATTGGAACGCATGATGATAAAGTCGCCGATTGATTCACCATCAAATCGCATCATCCCCCGGATATGATCATGAAAGAGGATTTCTCCTTTCCTGACCTTAAATCGATACGCGGGTTTTCGTCCCTCTGCCTCCAGTCTGGTTCTTTGCTCCCGGTTCAATAACCGACATCGTCCCATGTAACGAGGCATCATTTTCCGCGAGAGCAAATTTCGGCGTTCTTCGCTGAGTTCGTCTTCCGTGCAGTAGCACGGATAGACCAAATCCTGATCTTTCAGTTCCTGCAGATATTGATTATAGATATCTAATCTCTTCGATTGCTCATAGGGACCATAGGACCCGCCCTGTTCCGGGCCTTCATCCCAGTCCAGGGCCAGCCATTTCAGATCCCTTAAAAGGTTTGCTTTGAATTTATCCGTTGACCTTTCACGATCCGTATCTTCTATGCGAAGAACAAACGTCCCTCGGTGCTGGCGCGCAAACAGCCAGTTGTAGAGAGCCGTCCTGGCATTTCCGATATGCAGTTCTCCCGTCGGCGACGGTGCGAATCTTACTCTGATCGAGGCTGTCTCCATTTTGTTAAACTTCCTCAAGGATGACGACGGCAAAAACGGCGATGCCTTCGTTTCTGCCGATAAACCCCATACCTTCGTTGGTTTTGGCCTTAATACTGAGATCTTTCCCTGCAAGATGTAGCACCTGGGCTAAATTATGCACCATTTCCGGGACAAATGGTCGAATTTTCGGCGTTTCCAGAACGATCGTCGTGTCGATATTGGATATCTTATAGCCATTCGTAATCATGAGGGAATGGACCTTATCGAGAAGAATCATACTCGATATATTCTTATAAAGGGGGTCCGTATCCGGGAAATGGCAGCCGATATCGTCCGCCCCCATGGCGCCCAGTATGGCGTCACATACGGCATGGACGAGCACATCGGCATCCGAATGCCCGGCAAGCCCCTTTTCCGAAGGGATATGTACGCCGGCAAGCATAAGAGGCCTGTTTTCCATGAAACGATGGCTGTCGTAGCCGAATCCGATTTTCATTTGGTATGAGTTTTCCTTTTCTGTACGATTAACTCCGCAAGCATTAAATCATCAGGGGTGGTTATTTTGACGTTCTCATAACTTCCCTCGACCATGCTGACGGGAATACCCAGTCTCTCGACCAAAGAAGAATCGTCGGTGCCGTGGTATTGATCTCGATATGCGGCTATATACGCCTTGACGATCACATCTTTTTTAAACACCTGCGGCGTTTGGATCAAGAAGAGATTTTGACGATCAATTGTTTTTTTAATCATCCTGAGCTTGTTGATCGATTTGACCGTGTCTTTAACCGGCACACCTGTAATGGCGGCGCCTCCCTTCATTGCAATACGAATCGTTTTTTCAAGGAGCTCCTTCTCTAAAAAAGGACGTGCGCCGTCATGAATAACAACGAATTCGTGCTCGTGCGTTAAACAGGTCAGGCCTTGATAAACAGAATCCTGGCGTTCCTTTCCTCCTGCTACAATCTTCCCAACCTTCGTCAGGACGTATTTCTCGACGATTTCATTCTTGGCGTATTCTCGATCCTTTTCTCGTACGACCAGATATATATCGTCTATAAGACTCGAATCTTGAAATATGAGAAGGGTGTGAAC
>CAYOYJ010000043.1:0-16290 GCA_964408155.1 uncultured Syntrophales bacterium | reverse complement strand
TTCTATTATTCAGTTGTCAAAGAACTCTATATGGCTTAATTACGACACAGTCTCTGCGTTCAGAATGACATCGACCGTCAATCGGGTATTACGACACAGTCTCTCCGACCCGGCATCCTTAAAATCTCACCGGTTAAGCTACGGATTCAGCAGGTTAAAAGACTGGAGCACCTGAAGAATTTCTTCAAGCGAGCGTTTCCCCAGACCATTGATATTCATCAGCACAACCATATTTAAGGCGATTTCATAGGGATTGATGCCGATATTGGCGCGCTTGAGGCAATGAATGGCTCTGGTGGACAAACTCAGGTTGTTTGCACTTTTTGTTTGCCGGTCATAATAATCCTCGACGACCTTGCGAATCCGCTGACTTGTTACGCCATATTGCACCGCTATATTCCGGTAAGCCCATCCCTTTTCCCGCAATTCAAGAATTGCTTTTATCGTATCATCCTGTCATTTTCTCATTTTCTTCTCTCTCGCTGCATATTCAAATGGAGATTCATTTAGAAACTCAATCAAGCGGGCATGCCTCGTTTCAGACAGATCAAGAAAACATATGCATTTTGAATTCTTTTATGACGGGGCGGCTACATGATTGAGGGGGGGGGTGAGTGACAGGTCTCACCTGCCACTCACCCTTGAGGAGGGTATAACTCAGAAACATGAGGGGCACATTCGATGCCATGCCCCTTCTTCCTATAAAGACTCTTTCGCCACGGCGAGGGCTTTCTCCATTTCCTTTTTTGTCCTGGCGCGATGAGCCAAATATTTACCAAGCACCACAACGGCCACCATACAGAAGCCTTCCGCCAAGTAAACCATCGTCTCCGAGGGATGCAGCCAACCCGCGACCGCCGGATCCGTCAGCACCATCTCTCCCGTCACCCGGCCGAGAATCGCAGCGCCGGCCACCACAATGATGGGGTAGCGGTCCATAAGCATGGACAGCAACTGGGCCGTGAAGATAACGATCGGAATGCTCAGCACCAGACCGAATATTAAGAGGAAAATACTTCCGCCGGCAGCACCTGCAACGGCCAGAACATTATCCAAAGACATGGTCAGGTCGGCAATCAGGATAATCTGAATGGCCTGCCTCAGGGTCGCCGCCTCTTTGCAGTCTTCATCGCCCCCTGCTTCGGTGAACAGCTTGAGCGCAATCCAGAAGATCAGAAGTCCGCCGACCAGCTTCAGGAAGCTGATTTTCAAAAGCAATGCCACGAAAAAGGTTAAAACGATTCTCAAAATGACGGCCGCACCGGTTCCAAAGAGCATGCCCTTAATACGATTGCTCTTCGGCAGATTCCGAACGGCCATGGCAATCAAAACGGCGTTGTCACCCGATAAAATCAGGTTGATGAAGATGATATTCAGCATCGCCATGAAAAATGCGAAATTAAACTGAACCTGAAAAACTGTTCCCCAATCGATATGCATAATGTACCTCCTTCTTCTCAGCTTTAACCGGGTTCAACGTGGGGTCACGATTGGTTAAAGTGTCTTTCCTCATTTTTTATTAACTCTATCAAAGAGTTTTTTTTGATTACGACCTGAGTTTCCTTAAACACCATGACAAAAAAATTTGAATACGATATCTATATGAGTATAATCTGAGCATTATACTTATATAGTATGCCTTAAGCAGCTTTCCCTAAAGACGTTGTGGCATCCCTTCCGGTTAAGAAAACTCATATGGAAATGACATAATGTTAATGGCATAATAATATAAGCTAATTACTTGCATTATACTTTAGAACATTGAATTGGAAAGGCTTTGCCGTTTCATTTCTCTCCCAGGATAACTGCATGAGCGAAAAGCTGAGTTTGATGGCCCGATTTTTTAAAAATTATACAATTTGGGCCGCAAATAAGAAGATTCCTGTTGAAGTTACAGGCTTTTTCGTAATAAAAAGGGCAGAATAATAGATGTATTGAGGAGGATGCATGGCTATTTTGGCCATAACCAAGTCACATGGCAGCGGCGGCAGCGAAATCGGCCGGAAAGTTGCGGATCTGTTAGGTTATGAATTTATTTCATTAAAAAAGATCCTGGACGATACCAAGCAGGCAGGCGGGGTTTGGGAGCGTTTTGTTTCGGAATATGCTGAAGATTATCCAACCATATGGGACCGCCATGACTGGTCCTTCATGGGTTTCATGGCACTCCTGCAGAGCGTTATTCTGAATTATGCAGAGCAGGACAACAAGGTGATCATGGCAAGAGGCGCCTGTGCATTGCTGAAGGATATCCCTCATGCTCTAAGGGTCCGCATTACGGCGCCTGTGGAATTTCGGATTCAGGAGGTTGTGCGGAAGGAGGAACAGCCCTTAAAAACCGCACGCCTCATTATCCGGGAAGCGGATCGGGCTATGCAGGGTACGATGAGTCGTCTCTATGGTGAGGACTGGAATGCTCCGGAAAACTTTGAGTTAAAGTTCGATACCAGCAGAATAATCAAAGCGCAAATTGTGGAGGACATTAGAAAGGCCATCGCTGAAAAAGAAAAACTGAACACCGCCGAAGCAAGACGCCAGCTTCACCTGCGTGCCGTGGCGGCCCAGGTCAAAGCAGGGATTGCCACAAACCCGAAGGTTCTCGTCCCAACGCTGGAAGTCAAAGTCGATGGCAACGTTATCAAACTAAGTGGTGTTGTTCACAGTCTAGGGGAACAAAATATGATTGAAAAGGAAGCGATAAAACTTGCCCTCCCCGAGCGAGTCACTTTTGCTTTCAACTACCGGGGCTCATGGTGAATTCCATGGAATGAGAAAATTAGGATCCTGGGCTGTTGAAAGAATCCAGTCATTTCCCTTTTCCGAACAAACCATCCTTCGATATCACATTAAAGCACCGTAACAACGGATGAATTAGAGATGTGCCTTTTATCGCCGGTTTTCAACCGATTCCGCTGATGTTCCCGTGGTCGTCGATGTCGATCCGGTAGGCCGCCGGTGTTTTGGCCAGACCGGGCATCCTCAAAATCTCGCCGGTAATGGGAATGAGGAACCCCGCGCCGGAGGCGATCTTCACTTCCCGGACGGTGACGATGAAATCCCGGGGCAGCCCCAGGAGATTCGGGTTGTCCGACAGAGACTGCTGGGTCTTGGCAATGCACACGGGCAATTTGTCGAAACCGAATTTCTTGACCAGCTCGATATTGCGTTTCGCCATGGGCTGGTAATCGACGGACACGGCGCCGTAGATTTCGCTGGCCACGGTGAAGATCTTGTCCTCCACCGGCATATCCCAGCGGTACAGGGACCGGTATTTTCCGTTCGCGCTACCGATAACCTGCACGACCTTTTCGGCCAGTTCCAGCCCCCCCTCGCCGCCGCGGCTGAAGATTTCCGCCGGGGCGATGTTCATGCCCTCGTCTTCCGCCGCCTGAATCACCGCCTTAATCTCCTCGTCCGTATCCGACGGAAAACGGTTCAGGGCAATCACGCAGGGGACGTTGAATTTATCAATGTTTTCATAGTGCTTCCGAAGGTTGGCCATCCCGAGAACCGCCACCCGGGAATTGGGCGTATTGAGTTCCTCCACGGCGACGCCGGCGTGATATTTGAGTGCCCGGACCGTCGCCACGAGGACCACGATGCGGGGATTCAGATCGCCGCAGGGTGCAACGATATCAAAGAACTTTTCCGCCCCCAGGTCGAAACCGAAGCCCGCCTCCGTGACCACATAGTCCGCCAGGCGGAGCGCCAGATCCGTCGCCATGATGCTCTGTTCGTCCCCTGAGCGATGTTCGCAAAGGGTCCGCCATGGATGACGGCAGGCACCCCTTCCGTCGTCTGAACCAGGTTGGGCAGCAGGGCGTATTTCAAAAGGGCCGTCACGGCTCCTTCAATTTTCAGATCACGCGCCAGGACAGGCTGGTCGTCATAGGAAAACCCGACCAGGATGTTCCGGATCTTGTCCTTCAACTCCGCATAAGACCGGGACAGGCATAAAATGGCCATGATTTCGCTGGACGGGACGATGTCGAAGCCGCTCTCCCTAGGAAAACCGTTCAGGGCACCGCCGAGACCGACGACAATATTCCGGAGAAACCGGTCGTTCATGTCCATGACGCGACGCCAGGCTATTTTCCGAGGATCGATATTCAGGGAATTGCCGTGGAAAACCGTATTGTCCACCATGGCGGCCAACAGGTTGTGTGCATTTCTACGACCGCGAAATCGTTGGTAAAATGGAGATTGATGTCCTCCATGGGCTGCACCCGGGACAGACCGCCGCCGGTGGCCCCGCCCTTGATGCCGAAAACGGGTCCCAGGGACGGTTCGCGGAGCGCCGCCACCGTCGATTTTCCCAGCCTGGCCAGGGCCTGGGTGAGACCGATGGACACGGTCGTCTTTCCCTCCCCCGCGGGGGTGGGGGTCATGGCGGAAACGAGGATCAGGGAGGCGTTCTTCCGGCGCTTGAAGCGCTGAATCGCTTCCAAACGCACCTTGGCCTTGTATTTTCCATATAGTTCCAGCTCATCGGCAGTCAGGCCGACAGATTCGGCAATTTCCAGGATCGGCCGGATGCCTCCGACTCCTTGTTGCGTTGTTTTATTCTTCATGTCGCTATTTGCAAATCACCGCCTCGAAACGGATATCGATGTTGTATTCGTCGCTGATCCTGTGGAAAGTCTGGCGGAGATCGAGAATCTTGATCGCCGGAGGCAGCGAAAAATAGCAGACCATCTGGAAGACATTCGCCCCCGTGACGGGATTGTGGTCCACGTTGGTTGAAAGATCGTCGATGTTGACCCCCCGCTGCTGCAGGGCCTTGCAGATCTGGTGGATAATGCCGGGGTGGTCGATGGAGGTGGCCATGAGCTTGTAGGGAATCGACGGCAGAACATCCCGGTGACTGGGCGCTTTGGTTTTCCGCACGTGAATGTCGAGACCCGTTTTCTCCCTGAGAGTCTCCAGGTCGTTGATAAGCCCTTCGACATCGTCTGTTTTTCCCGATGTCAGAATGATCATACCGAACTCGTTGCCCAGCACACACCCGCGGGACCGCTCTATATTGATGCCCCGGGCGGTGAAAAATTCCGCAATTTCTCTCGCCAGACCGGGACGGTCCGGTCCCATGGACGAAAAAACGACATACGATCTCATATGGCCCTCCGCGATTTTGCTGATTGATCAGTCCCACTTTGCTTTTCTCTTTACTGCATTTTCACACCAATAAAAAGTGCGCTTTCTGATGGATCACCCTGTATGCTTTCATAATCGGCGCCACTCAGGCAGCCGTGTTTGCATCATTTCAACCGGTTGATCATGCTCGCCATATAACCCGCACCGAAACCATTATCGATATTCACCACACAGACCCCGGCGGCACAACTGTTGAGCATGGTCAGCAAGGCGGAAAGCCCCTGAAAACTCGCCCCGTAACCGACACTGGTCGGCACGGCGATGACGGGTTTATCGACCAGCCCGCCGATGATACCGGGCAGCGCCCCTTCCATGCCTGCCACGGCAACAATGACCTTTGCGCCCCTGATTTGATCCAGATTGTGGAACAACCGGTGGATACCGGCGACCCCGACGTCAACAATGCGTTCGACGCGGTTGCCGAACAGCTCCGCCGTCACCGCCGCCTCGTCCGCCACCGGCAGGTCGGACGTACCCGCCGTTACGACGGCGATATAACTCTCGGCAACTGATACTTTCTCGCGCCGAAGAGTGATAGTCCGGGCCAGGGGGTGGTATTCCGCCGCGGGACAGATTTTTTGAACCTCCCCATACAGGTCCTCAGTCGCCCGGGTGGCCAGAATATTGGACCGTCTTTCCAGCATGGCCTGAAAGATCGCTATCACCTGCTCCGTCGTTTTGCCGGGACAGAAGATGACTTCGGGATAACCCACGCGCGCCTCCCGGAGGGTGTCCACCTTGGCGCAGCCGACGTCCAGGTAATACATGTCCCGCAATTCAGACAGGGCGTCATCCACGTCGATCCGGCCATCCCGGATGCGCTCGAAGAGTTGTTTCAGTTCAGCCTGAACCATCGTTCAATCCTCTGAAGTCTCCCCGTGGTAATTTAAGGCAGGGGTCGCTCCAGCGTCCTCGATGACTTCGTTCAAACTTCCGGTACGGTATCCCTGCAGATCAAGGGTAACATACGAAAATCCATATTTTTTCAGCATATCGACGATCTTGTTCATCAGGCTGCTATCAAAAAACCGCGACATCTCCTCTTCCGACACCTCGATACGTGCGATATTACCATGATACCTCACCCGCACCTGCCGGAAACCCAAACCCAGAAGAAACGTTTCGGCCTTCTCGACCGACGCAATCTTTTCCGGAGTGATCTTCTGCCCGTAGGGGATACGCGAGGACAAACAGGCCCGCGCAGGTTTATCCCAAGTCGGCAAACCCATTTCCTTTGATGACATTCGGATTTCCTGCTTACCCAGGCCGGCTTCGCCAAGGGGACAGACAATGCCCAGTTCCCGGAGGGCGCGCATCCCGGGGCGGTAGTCACCCCGGTCATCAACGTTCGACCCGTCGGCGACAAAACGTAAACCCTGCTGAACGGCAACCGCTGAAATTTGAGTAAAAATTTCCCGTTTACAGAAATAACAGCGGTCCACGGGGTTGTTGACGTAGCCGCTCAGGGAAAATTCATTCGTCTGAATGGCAATATGGCCGACGCCAAGTTCCCGGGCAAACGCTTCCGCTTCTCTCAATTCCCTCCCGGGCAGCGCCGGCGAGCAAGCCGTAACGGCCATAACCCGATTACCCAGCACATCATGGGCCACCTTGAGTAGGAAAGCGCTGTCTACACCGCCTGAAAAAGCCACCGCCAGGCTGCCCCGCCGCTCTAAGTTTTCCTGCAAATCCGCTAATTTATTGCGCAACAGATCATCCATAGATTCCCGATTACTTGACTGCCGGGGTCAGGATTTGGATTCTGATGATTTGTCTGCAGCCACCACGCTGTCGTAAATCGTCTTGATACTGACACCATGCTCTTTCGCCAGGCGCTTGCAGTCTTCATATTCCGGTTTCCGCTTGATCCTTTCGCCCCGCAGGTAGGCGTTTTTCATCGAAACCGGACCGTATGCGGTTTGAACATCCGAGCTATCCCGGCGCAACATGCGCTTTACGATCCGATTCACCCTCAGTCCCAAGGTGGTGGTCTCGTTCCAGAGGACTTCTTCCAGGTCCTGACGCCGGCGGTCATCGCAGATGACGCTGATCTTGACCGCGGGACGCGATTTTTTCATGATGATCGGCGTGAGGAAGACATCCAGGGCACCCTTCTCAAAAAGATTCTCCATGACGCCCTCATACATTTCCGGGTTCATGTCGTCAATATTGCACTCCATCAGGCAGGCCTCGTTCACATCGACATCCTGGTCGCTGAAATCATTTTCCATTTCGCCCAGGAACACCCTGAGTACATTGGGAACGTCCGTATCGCGCCGGCCGACGCCGTAACCGATGCGCCGGGGAAAAAAATCCATGGTTCCCACAAACCGATCCACCGTGGCGGCAAGGATCGCCGCCCCGGTCGGTGTTGTGGCTTCAAAGGGAACGAGGCCCGAACGGATGGGAATCTCCTTCAGGATTTCCACCGTGGCGGGCGCCGGAACGGGAAGCACCCCGTGGGCACATTGGACGTAACCACCTCCGACCTGCACCGGTGACGAAAATATTTGATCGACGTCAAAATATTCCAGGCAGATTGCCGCACCGACGATGTCCACAATAGAATCGATCGCCCCTACCTCATGAAATCGCACATCTTCGATGGGGTGTCCGTGAACTTTGGCCTCCGCCCCGGCAATTTTCCAGAAAATATTCAGGCTCCGCTTCTTCACTGTATCGGTGAGGGCACTTTCCTCTATGAGTGCCACTATATCTTTGAACGCTCTATGGCCGACGTGATTTGTTTCCTTCTGGGGTTCCGGAGATGCAAGGACCACCTCAATCCGGGTACCGAATATTCCTCGCCGCTGATCTCTGCCGACCTGCAAGGTGTACCCTTTAAGATCCAGCTTTTTGAGTTCGGCAGACAAAAAAACCGGATCAAGACCAAGATCGATCATGGCCCCAAGATGCATATCGCCGCTGATACCGGCAAAACAGTCATAATAGAGGATTTTCACGGTTCACTCCCGGCACAGGTCATGCAAAATAGCCCGCTGGACTTGATGATCACAACAAAAGCGACAAGGTGTCGCAGAGCGCCATCGTTATATGGCCGTTCGCCGCAGTTTTGTGAATAAATATCGGAAAGTCAAGTCATCATTTTAAGGTGAAGCTGCTTATCCCTCAGGAATGAGCAAATTCCTCTGTACGCAGCAAGATGACAATACGGCAAGAATCAAGCGGGCTCGTGCTATTTATTCATGCTTGTGCTCGTCGTCACCGTGATGATGCGAATGCATATGGGGATGAATATGCACTTTATTCTTGTGCCGATGCGCGTGAATATGCACAAGATTGTTTTCCTGGAGCAAAGTCGTATCGTTCAAAACATGTTCCGCAGAGCCGGATTGGACGATATGCTTGTTCTTGCCAAAAACATGGATGATATCGGATACTTCTTCGACAAAATGCAGGTCGTGACTGGACGTTATAATCGTTTTGCCGGCGCTGTGCGCCTCATGCAGCAGATCGATGATATGACGGGTTGTCAAAGGATCAAGTCCCGCCGTCGGCTCGTCCAGGAGCAAAATCTCAGGATCGATGATCAGCGACGAAGCAATGGCCACCTTGCGCTTTTCACCGATACTCAATTGCTGAGGCGACCGGTTAAGCAGAGACTCGATTTCCAGCCTTGAGGAAATCTCCTCCAGACGGCGTATGATTTCCGCTTTGCCGAAACCGAGATGCAACGGCCCGAATACAATGTCCTCTTTCACGGTGGGACAGAACAATTGGATATCCGGGTTCTGGAATACCAGACCGACCGACCGTCGAAAATCACGCGAAAAGGTTTCATCCCGGAAACGACCCTCGCTCATATCACTGCCGAGGAATTGGATGCGGCCTTGGTCCGGATAAATGAGCCCATCAAGCAGGTGCAGCAGGGTCGATTTCCCTGAACCGTTGGCGCCGATGACGGAGATGCGTTGTCCTGATTTAACCGTCAGATCCACCCCGCTCAAGGCGGGATATCGGCCCAGATAAGCATAGTTTACGCCTTTGAGATCAAATATTATCCCGCTCATGATATCATCCTGTCCGCCCAAAGGATCCCGACACAGCACAATAAAGTCATGATCAGCCAAATCCGGTCTTTTTTGTTCGTCTTAAATTCATCGAGAATAACAAACTCTCCGCCAAACCCTCGGGAAAGCATGGCCTGATAAACCGCCTCATGCATCTGGTACGATCGGTACCACAGGGAGGCGATGTTCCATGCAACAAGGCGCTGACCTTTATCATAATCGATTCTTGTTCCCACACGGCTTTTGATGGCCAGATACGTGTGAGTAACCACGTCCAGAAACAGATAAATGTAACGGTAACACATGCTCAGGGTCATCACAAAAACAGGAGGAACGCGAAAGATGCTTAAAACCTTCAAGAGCGCGAAGTGCCGGGTCGTAATACTGAGAAGAATGGCAAATGAAACCGATACGACCACCCGGGCGACAAATAAAGACGCGCCGGACAGACCCTGGCGGGTCACGATGAGTTCATATCCGAATATATGAAACGCAAACAGAGCATTCCCCGGGGTAAAGAAATCGAACAGGGCGGGAATGGCGATCATAAGCGAAAACAGAGGAATGAACACCCATGTCCGTTTCAGAAAGAACCACATGTTGATATCGGACAAACGGGCAAGGATCAGGCAGATGCCGTAGAGAATACCGCAGATTGCAATATTTCTTACGAACAAGCCCGTCAGGATAAAAAAAAGCATCGTCAACAGTTTGATTCTTGGATCCAGTGCCTGCAGCAAACCCTTCCGGCCCGCATATTCTTCGGCAAAAATCGATTCTTTCAAAAATGAAAGAGCGCCCGTGATTGAGCGCTCTATAAAGTTGTTTTTTTTAAACACCATCACTAATCGTTTTTTTGAGTTAACAGCTTACCAAGGACATGCACGGCCAGAATCGTTATGCCAATTCCGACTATGGCGGACACGATATAGGCTGCGCTCAAGTATTGCAACCCTTTCTCTTCCCAACCTCGGAAGGCGTAATCAGGGATGGGGGCATTCCAGAGCGACGACAGTTTTTCCAGACCCCGGGGAATGTAACCGATTAGGTCTTTTATTTCATCAGGCCCCCATTCACCCCAGGCGGCCCCGGCCTTGAAATACGCCGGTAATATGATTCCCAGTGGGGAAGATGCGACCAGGACCGCGATTCCTATCCACAATTTGGTTGTAATCTTCATGGTCATCGCCTCTCGTTATACATCAATTCCGGAGCCTGCTTCTGCAGATACTTGACGACCAAAGCGGTCACCATGGCTTCTATCCATCCAAAAACCAGGGCATGCTCGCCCGCCATCGCCGGGATTGCAACATCCAATCCGTATGGAGAGTACAGAGTTTGCCCGGAAGCCGTTTGATGAAGCAACGGTTGAATACCGAATTCAAATGCGGTCAGAGCCGCCGCAACATTTAGCCCGATGTACCCGGCCGCGCCTGCGGCAATCACCCGGCGGAAAGAATCCGTCGGCGATGAACCGCTGATCAGTTTATATACATAATAACCGGTAAAGGGAAGCACGAAGGCCATATTGAAGCAGTTGGCGCCGATGGCGGTAATCCCGCCATCCCCGAACAGGAGCGCCTGAACCACCAGAGCAACCGTAATGGCGATACAGGCGGCCCAAGGTCCCAGAAGAATGGCAACCAAGACGCCGCCGACGGCATGCCCGGTTGTGCCACCGGGAATAGGCACATTGAACATCATGATCACAAAACTGAATGCCGCCCCGATTGCCATCAGCGGTACCTGCTTGGCCTGGAGCGTTTTCTTGACGACGCGCGAGGCTATGGCCCATATCGGGATCACTGCCGCATACAAAACACCGAACGTCGAAGGTCCTAAATATCCGTCTGGAATATGCATAATATCTTCTCCCCTTTGTGCTGAAATTCTTTATATCCTAAATGCTTTTATTGAAAAATATCAAAAGCTCCACGTCAGGCCTGCAAGCAGTGAATAATCGGGAGCCACGCCATTCAAACCAGCTTTGACGCCCGCATCCAGATCGAGAGAATCGGTCAGGCTGTAAATGATGCCGCCGATGCCCCAACAGGGGTTGGTCTGCGAAGCCCGGTCCGCATTCCGGTCAACACCAAAATTGGCCACCAGTCTTAATTTCTCCAGAACGGAATACTCCACTGCCAGGGAGGCATGCCACAATTCCTTCCGTTCATCGTTTTTGTTTTCATTCTGGATGTAACCCGCATTGACATGGAAACACACGGGCCCCTTTTCCAGAGTAGAGATCAGATAAAAACTGGCGGTCATTCGACCGCCGCCCAATCCTTCTTTGCGATCTCCCGATGGGAAGGTGACACCCGGCTTGAAGGCAAAGCTTAGGCCGTTCCGCTCAAAAAAACGCCATTTTACTTCGAGCGATATATCTGCGATTCCCTCTTCGGTCGTGATTTCATGACCCTCATCGGTATCCTCGATCACTCTTAAAAACTGAAAGGGAACACCCAGCACCAGATCCACCGTGTCTGTCACCCCCGCTGAGAAGGTACCCGCCACCGTTGTCACTTTTGACTTGACCCCATCCTCGTCATCATGCTCATATTCACCGTTCAGTTCGATCTGAAACTTTCCTTTCCCCTGTGTCCCCGTATCGTCCGTTATGAGAGGATGGGCCGCCCAAGATGGCGTTGCCGTCATCAGCAAAAAAAACGTCAATATAACACCCACCACCTTCAAAATCTTTTTCATGATCGACTCCTCTGCACAGAGATGTTATGAATATTATATTCGTAGCACCATGAAGACAAAAAACACCTGGAAAGTCACGTCAATGCTGCTGTTTATTCCACGGAATTGCTAAGGATCATTCGGAGAGACAGAAAGAAGCTCACCCGCATGAGATATCATCATGCCACGATAATAATATTCGTGGCATGATCCATAATCATACCTGTAATCATCTGTCAATCGGAAATTTTACCGGTGGTGGCCATGGCAAATCCCGCGTGATTCACACCTTTGACAGATTTCAGTTTTCCGTAAAGCTCCTCGATGACCTGCGCCTTCCCTTCCGTGATGATGATTTCCAGGCAATTGTCATGGTCAAGGTGAATATGCTGACTGGAAAATATGGTGTGATGGTAATCGTGTTGAATATCAAGGAGACGGGAGACCAACCCCCGATGATGGTGATCATAGACCAGCGTGATAGCGCCGGTTACCTCACTGTTTTCCCGCCACTGCTCCCGTACGAGTTCCTCCCGGATCAGGTCCCGGATGGCCTCGGAACGATTCGTGTACTTCCTTTTGTGAATGTGTTCATCAAAACGTTGCAGAAGGGTATCTTCCAGAGATACGCCGAAACGGGTGATGCCTGCCATAATCAACCTCTTTCGCTGGTGTGACGATCTTCATCTATCTGATAATTTCCGCAAGGGCGGAAACCAGAGCTCCACACTGTTCGTCGGTCCCCACCGTAATGCGCAGGTACTGTTCGATCCGCGGCAGAGGGAAATGTCGGACAATGATGGAGCGCTCACGGAGTTTCCGGGCCAGTTCCAAGGCGTCCTGCCGTGGATGCCTGACAAAAATAAAGTTCGCCGCCGAGGGCACCACTTCGAAACCCAATTCACGCATCCTGACGACAAGCAATTCCCTCGTGCGGATGATCTTTGCCCGTGTTGCCTCGAAATATTCCCGGTCCTCCATGGCCGCTGCCGCACCGGAAATGGCAAAGCGGTCCAAGGTATACGAATTAAAACTGTTCTTCACCCGGTCCAGGGCCTCAATCAATTCGGGATGACCCATCGCAAACCCCACCCGCAATCCCGTCAGAGAACGTGCCTTGGAAAGGGTCTGGACCACGAGGAGGTTCGGAAAACGATCAATCAGAGGTACAGCGGATTCGGCGCCGAAATCCACATAGGCCTCATCAACGACAACGACGGAATTGCGATTGCATTCTAACAATTCTTGGATTCCAGACAATGCAACGGGTCGCCCCGTCGGGGCGTTTGGATTCGGGAAAACGATGCCCCCGTTCGGCTTTCGGTAGTCGGCCAGCCGGATATCAAAATCCTCGGTAATGGGCACTGTTTCATAACGGATTTCATATAGTCGGCAATAAACAGGATAAAAGCTATAGGTAATATCCGGAAACAACAGAGGGTTTTCGTGTTTGAGCAACGCCTGGAAGACAAACGCCAAAACCTCGTCGGAGCCGTTTCCCGGGAAAACCTGTAGGGGGGTCAAGCCATAATATTCGGCGACCGCTGTTTTGACCCGGTCGGAGTTCGGGTCCGGATAAAGACGCAGGGAGTCGGTCGCCTCGGCCCTCACCGCTTCCAGAACTTTGGGTGAAGGTCCATAGGGGTTTTCGTTCGTATTGAGCTTGACCAGGTTCGTAAGCTTCGGCTGCTCCCCCGGCACATAGGGCTTGATGGTGTGGACGACGTCGCTCCAGAAACGGCTCATTTTCCTGTCAATCCTGAAAAAATAGTCTCACGGACCAGGGTAGAGACAGCGGCACACCCTATCTTCCTGCGCAACCTGTGAGCATGATTAAACTTGGTGAAAACTATTGAATAATCGGTTTGTCTTGTCAAGAGCGAATATTTTCTTGACAATAAAACCGGCTTTCTTCATGTTCGGAGAAAATTTGAATAGCTCACAAAAAAGGGGCGCATCTATTCGTGGGATCTTGGTTATGGTGGTTTAAAAATTTGGTTATCGGCGTCTTTTCCATTTTTTTCCTGATTTTCGGTATCGAAGTGCTGATCGGCGCCTACGCGCTCAAGCATCCCCAGGCTTTCATCATGTATTTTTTCTCCGGCAGCTTCATCATCCTCTTCAGCCTCGTCGGGATTCTGTATCCGGTCTTCCAGATTCACACCTGGCTCACCCAGAAACCGGATTCATCCACTGGCGATCAGGGCTGAACCCTGATCGCACAGGCAATAATCTTATCTCCTGTTTATAAACATCGACTACGAAGGTCAGCGACCTCTTCCGTATTATTTTTCACCAAGCACAGGAATTTGCTTGCTTTTTTACCACATTCTCCCTTATTAGACCGGCAACCTGTTGATTAAGTGAAACATGAATCATTACCTTGTTACCATAGCGCTGCTTTGCTGCAGCAACGTCTTCATGACCTTCGCGTGGTACGGTCACCTGCGGAATCTGTCCGGCCGGGCCTGGATGGTAGCTGCTCTGGTCAGTTGGGGTATCGCCCTGTTTGAATATCTCCTCCAGGTGCCGGCCAACCGGGTCGGACACCAGGTCATGACGATCGGCCAGTTGAAAATCCTCCAGGAAGTCATCACCCTGTCGGTCTTTGTCCCTTTTTCCGTCTTCTACATGAAGGAAAAACCGACCATGGATTACTTCTGGGCGGGGCTTTGTCTGTTGGGCACCGTTTTTTCTGTTTCGCAGCAGATTAATGGGAACCTAAACGCTCCTCCCGGGGAAATAACTTGACAACATCCGGTAAAAGCAGCACAATTCGCCAAACTTACCAAAACTAATGATTGTTTGATTACATCAAAAAGGAGGTAATTTATGAAAAATCTTAGATTCTCAGTTGTGTCCCTGTTCATTTTCATGCTGGCCCTGATTTTTATCGGTTGCGCCAAGCCTCCCGACGCGGAGAAATCCGCCGCACAGAGTGCTTTAAATGCCGCGACGACTGCGGGTGCAGAAAAGTACGCCGCCGTGCCGATGGAAGCAGGGAAGATGCTCTGGGGGGAAGCAGAAAAGCAGTTACGGGCGGAAGAATTTGAAGCGGCCAAAGTCGGCTATCTGGCAGCAAAAACGGCCTTCGACAAGGCAGCCAAAGCCACGGGTGAGGCCAAAAAAGCCCTGGCGGATGAAGTCACCAAAACCATCGCCGGCCTCGAGGAACAGTGGATGGCCGTCCAAGCCGCCGCCTTGGCCATCGAAAAGAAAATGGCAGCACAGAAAGAGGCTTGGGAGGCCGACGTTCTCCTGTTGACTCAGGAGCTTCAGGCGGCCAAGGGTATGATCGTCGCCAACGCAGAGGGGGCAAAATCCAAAGCCGTCGAATTAAAAGCCATAATCGACAAGTGGGATACCACTGTTAAAGAACTCGAAAAAGTACCGGAAAAACCGGTAAAAAAGGGGAAGAAATAATCCTATTCTCTACCGAACGATAAAGGCGCCCCTTCTTCGGGAAGGGACGCCTTTACTTCGTGGTCTGCTTCTCGACCAATTTTCGCAGTCTTACCCATGCCATAAAAAAGCCTCGACGGAAGGCGATTTCAACAAAAAATTCCCCCCTTGAAATAGGTCGACCGAAATCCTGCTCTTACAAAGATGTCTTCTCTTTCAAGAGGTATAATATCTTGCACGGCTTCTGAAAATCCTTTTGTAGCAGCATATTTGGTACGGTACTTGCGATTTCCTTGCAGTCTTAGAATCTCAATCATGACTATCTCCGTTCACAAAGGAGGGCAAATACATGGGGGCAAAAAGGTTGCTGGCTCTTATGGTCTCGGTTTTGGTTTTGGCCGGCGCGTTCCCTGCAGCGGCAGGGGAGAAAGAAGGTTTTTCAGGAGAGATCGCGCTTGCCGCCCTGAGCCGTTACATCGACCGCGGACAGGAATTGAGCCGTCACAGTTTGGTCCTGCAGCCATCATTCACCATCAATTACAGAGGCTTCTCGGCCAATGTCTGGGGCTGTTGGGATTCCGACCCCTACCTGGAGGGGGACGGACATTGGTATGAAACGGATTACACCCTCTTTTATGCGGGAGAATTCGGCCGTCTGAGCTATGAAGCCGGATACAGCTACTACGATATGGACAGCGACACCGACTCCCAGGATGTGTATCTGACATTGGGGCTGAATATTCCGCTCAACCCGACCATCACGGTTTATCGGGAAATCGGCCATGACCTTTACTGGTATTTTGTGTTTTCCTTAAACCATACTTTTCAATTCTCGGATAAACTCTCGCTCGAATTGTGCGCCTCCGCTGCTTATTTATCCAGCAACAATGCGAAAAAATATCCGGAAGTTGACGGCGACGGCAATGAAACCGGTCATGAATTTGACAATTTTCATGACGGGACTTTGACGGTCAGGTTACCTTACGGACTCACAGACAGCATCACCGTAGCCCCGAGT
>CAYOYJ010000042.1:0-17012 GCA_964408155.1 uncultured Syntrophales bacterium | reverse complement strand
AGATTTTGAGTAAAACGGACGTTGCATATTCCGACGACAAACCGGGTACATTCTTGCGGGGAGAGAACAAAACAGATGATTCCATCAACATTTTCACCTCAGGGAAGCGACTTCTGATGGCAATCCTGTTTTTAGACGAAACTCTGGCGCCATATCCAAGAATGTTTGCAGGACAAATCCCGGCATGCAGTACGTCGCTTGCCGGTCAATCTGAATCTATTTGAACTGCAGATACTTAAAAGAGGCCGTCATCCTTGTCCGGTAGGTTTTGACAGAGCCATCTTCAATTGTCACATCCTGCCCGGTCACTTCGGCGACTCTCAAATCCTGAATACTCTTCGCGGCCGTTGCGATGGCGTTCTTCGCAGCCTCTTCCCAGGATACGGTGCTGACGCCAACCAGTTCGATTACATCATATGTACTTTCAGGCATTTCAATCACCTCATAAGGGGTTGTATGTTTTATTCCTTTGAGAAACCTCTCTCCCGATACTCAAGCCCCGTTCTTTTCTCAACATCTTGGAATATCAAACCCAAATTATTCCAATAGTTCATGATCAAGCTTTCACAAACTTTAACCACAAAGGCATGGGCCTGTCAATGCAATTCCCCCGTTTGTCCATCGCCCCACGCAATTTCTTCAAACGGCTGATCATAAACAGTAAGAAGAAAAGGAGAACCGCCGCTTTGATTATCCCATCAGCCGTCTGTGTTTTGCCGAGAAATTTCCGTCCTGCAGAAATCCCGAAAATTATTGACGGCCGTAAAGAATTCCCGCATCATAATGACCCAGGCGTATCGCCCCTGGTCGGTCAAGCGGTAATCCTCACCGGTGTACCGGATGGCTCCGATCAGGGAAAATAGCACAAGATCCTTCCAGAGTATTTTATAAAGCCGGCCGGAATACTTTGCCTCAAGGTCTTTCAGATGCAGGAATCCGCCGAACAGACGCATCAAAAAATCATAACGAATCCGGTCGCGAAGCGAAAAGGTACGGGTCGCCATCAGGGGAAGGCGGCCCCGGTTGACCTGATCAATATACGTTGGTACATGAAACGTGTTGGCATAACAGGTACCGTTCAGATATCCTATCGAACCACTACCCAGTCCGGCGTATTCGTCATAGTCGACAATATACTCATCAATCATGGTTCCCTTCCGGGAAAAACACCAGGCGGAGGAAAAACGATAGGCCGGAGCAAGCCGACGGACAATTTCGCGATAAAACCGCTTTTCGTTCCGTTCGTTGATCTTTCCCAGGGCATCCATAACCCTCTGCCGCGTAATATCCGAAATCATGAGCGGGTAGAACGTCACCTGATCGATTTCAATTCCCATCAGAATATCCAGGTCACACTTCAGCATGTCCTGATTCTGCGATGGAAAATTAAAGATCATGTCCGCATTGAGGGTGCCGAACATGCCCTTGATCTCTTGCAACCGGCGGGCAATCGTTTCGCCGCTGCCGTATTTCTCGTAACGATCCATCCGTTTCAACAGATCGTCGTCGAAACTTTGTACACCGACGGACAGACGGTTGACCTGGGCGTTCCGCAGGCGGACCAGATTTTTCTCAGTCAGATGATTCGGGTTTGTTTCGACGGAGATTTCCCTAATGGAGAAACACGCCCGCGCCATGGCCAGCGTTTCCGTCAGCTCTTCCATCATCACCGTCGGGGTCCCACCGCCGACATAGATCCCGTCGAAATCATAACCCAGATCCCGATAGAGGCGGATTTCCCTTCTCAAGGCGGCGAAATAAAGACGACAGAGGTCTTCATTAAAGACAATCCGATTAAAGGAACAATACGGACAGAGTTTTTCACAGAAAGGAATATGCATATAAAGAAGCCTGGGCGACCGATCGGCGCCCACGGGGGGAATCTGCGGGCTTTCCTTTTCATCAAAACACATGGCCGCTGCAAATTCCCGCCGTGCCTGATATCCAATAATCCGATGAATCAACCTTGCCTCCTTCTCCCTCGTCTTCCATGGAAGCCCAAACGGGTCTACGGCTCCTTTTCCGGGAATCGATTCCCTACCATGAATGACCTGAAATCACAAGCCCTTGCGGGAATCCCCTATCGATGATATAGGTTGCCCTCGGAATGCTTTCAAAGGAGTAACACCGCATGTCGGAGCAAAAAATCTACACCCTGTGGTCGGATGACCAGATCAACGAAGACTCCATCCGGGTCCTCCGGACTACCTGTGAAGACCTGCCCTTGCCCTTGAACAAGGAAGGTGAGGAAATGGTCAAGACGCTGATCGATACCTTCTTGAACCGTGATGACGGCGTAGGCTTGGCGGCGCCGCAAATCGGCATTCTCAAGCGGATTATCGTCTTCAGGAATAAGGGTTTCGACGAAAAAACGTGGTCGAAAAAACCTGAAGATTACGAAGTCCTGATCAATCCCAGAATCACTCAGGCCAGAGGGGATCTGGTATCCGCACTGGAGGGATGCCTCTCCTGCCCGGATATTCAGGTCGAAATCGCCCGTTACCCGGAAATCAAGTTGCGAGCTTGTGATAAAAAGGGGAATAAAATCTCCAAACGCTACAATGACTACGTCGCCCGGGTCGTCCAGCATGAAATGGATCACCTGGAAGGCAAGCTGATCATTGATCATGGTGGCGCTTTGTACTATCCAAAGAAAAAACAGGGTTTTTTCGACAAGATATTTCAGGTGGAGCTATAATGTTCGGTTATTGATTTGTCGATTAAGTTCAAAACATGATCACCGAATAAGGTTACGCAAGGCTTCCGCCACCGGCGCGGTGAACAGAGACAGGAGAATGGCAAAAAGGGCAAAGGCGCCGACGGCTTCACTGATGTAGATCCTATCGTAGCGACGTTTCAGGGACACGATAACAAGCGCGCCGACGGACAGACATCCCAGGTGAAAAAAGGGGAATTGCCCCTCCATACTGGTTACGGATTCCATATAGGTGAAAGACGCGGTCGTCACCAAGGCAAAACCTGCCACGATCCAAGCCTCCCAAGTCTTTCCTGTGGACACCGTCCATTTCTTGAGCTTTAGGAAATTCAGCAAGAAATCCTTCATGCCCCTACCCCCGCAAGATCCCCGTCAGACAAACCTCCCTTCAGAGTGACCGTTGTATAGCATAGCCGCCGACCTTATACAAACCAAAACGCGTACATTCTTAAAAACACGCAAGGTTTACATTCCCATAACCGGTCCGCCGGAAGATTTATCCTTGAAAAGGACACTCGCTTATAGTACATTTTCCTCGCATTAGAACTTAATTTGCCACGTCCCAGAAAGGATGCTTGTTTAATATCCGCCGCCCGGAGTGCGGCAAAGAATTGATCCGGATGGATGACAGACCGTCCCAAGACACATGCCCTAACGACGGTTGCAAACGGCAATACGATAGATATTCGGAAAGAAATTGGAAAAGGGATCACCAAGCGTGCGAAGGCGTCACACAGGCAGCCCTGCCCTATCCCGAAGACAGCTCACTCTTAAACCCAGTTGGATGTGTTCTTCCTCCTGCGGCACCCTGATCCTGGCATTGCGGTCGATCGAAAGGCGGCATGCGGCTTCTGCTTCCATGCCGCTCCTGGTTTTGCTGACTTGTTTATACCTTTATATCGGCTGATTTGATTGGTTCTTTTATAAAAGAATAAAACCGGGAAGGATCGCTTCACCAGCGGTTTTCTCCCTCTTTTAATATCTTATTAGCCGCGCCGGGGTGCGGCTGTAACCTTTATTGAGCGGTCAGCTTTTGGTCTCGCTCCTGACAGGAGGTTTAAGTTATGTTTCGCCAGATTCTCGTTCCAACAGACTTTTCCAAAAAACATGTCAGCCCTTTGGAAATCGCCACCAATCTTGCAACGAAATATAAAAGCACGATCCATCTTCTGCATGTTGTTGAAATTATTGCCGACACAACATTTACGGAATATGAAGATTTCTATAACAAACTGGAAAAAAGGGCCCAGAAACAGATGAGCAATCTGATTGCCCAGCATGAGGGGAAACCGGTACGGATTCTTCCGCATATCAGTTACGGTAACCGGGTGCAGGAAATTCTGAAGTTCAGTAAAGACCATGAAATCGGGCTTATCATCATGAACTCTCATAAAGTTGAATTAAAAAATCCGATTCAGAGTTGGGGCACCATCAGTTATAAGGTGGCACTGCTTTCGGAGAGCCCGGTTATGCTGGTAAAATAAAAAGAGGGGGTTAGCATGCACCAAATATTGATTATTGACGACGAAGATACCCTCCGGGAAGTGCTCGTGGAGTATTTCGAAAGTATGGGCTATGGGGTCATGGAAGCTTCCAACGGCCGGATAGCCTTGGAGAAACAGATGCGGCATCCGGCCGATCTGGTGATCACGGATCTGATTATGCCTGAAGAAAACGGCTTGGAGACGATTCTTGAATTTCGGCGGCAGTATCCGTCCCTGAAAATCATTGCCATGACCGGCAGCGGCCACTTCGGCGCTTTGGAAGATCTCAATACCGCCACGATCTTAGGTGCCGACCGGACATTTCTCAAACCTTTTCTCCTGGAAGACATGTCGAAAGCCGTGAAGGAACTTCTCAACGATTCCGCGCCTTGATATCTATCGCGAAGAAAGATCGATTTCAGATATGGAAGACTGGCAAGGTAAAGCCCTCGAAAGGCAAATCAAGCAGTATTCGGATGAAACAACGCTGCTCCGCAAAGAAGTGGAGAAATTTCAGCTTATTCTCGAAGAAATTAATCTGTTCTACTGTGAACTGAATCTCGACGGCCGGATGATGTTTTTCAACACGCCTTTCTGTCAGGCCCTTGGATACAAAAGCAAAGAATTGGCCGGAATGCAACATGAAAAGCTCCTGGACCGCTCCTCTCAAGAAATGTTTGACGCCGCTTTAGACGATGTTTTGAAAAGCGGTCTACCCAAACGACGTGTCGATTACATTCTCCTGAAAAAAAACGGCGTACTTCTGCATACGGAAACGTCCATCTTTCTTTTAACGGATGAAAAAAAGCTTCCTCTGGGTTACCGTATTCTTTTTCAGGATATCACTCGCAGAAAGCAGGCGGAAGAACTGATCAAGAAGTTGGCTTTTCAGGACACCCTGACCGGATTACCCAATCGGAGATTGTTCCACGACCGGCTGGTGCTTGAATTGAATCAGGCAAAACGAAATCAGGAACGGTTTGCCGTCATGATGATCGATCTGGACCGATTCAAGGAGGTTAACGACACCCTGGGACACTACGTGGGTGATCTACTGATCCAGGCTGTGGGGCAAAGATTAACCCATCTTCTGCGTAAGGGTGACACCGTGGCACGTATTGGAGGCGACGAATTCATTCTCCTGCTCCCGTCTTTACCGCAGGAGGACAATGGCGGCCGTGTGGCCGAAAAAATTCTCAATGCGTTCAGCGAGCCTTTCACGCTGGAAAACCACGAAATCCATATTACCCCCAGCATCGGCATTGCACTTTATCCCGATCATGGGGACAACATGGACCTCCTGCTGAGAAATTCCGATATCGCCATGTATGCGGCAAAAGAAAAAGGGCGGAATATGTTTGAATACTACCTGAAAGACGGACCCAACAGCTGAACAACCATCCGGTAAGGTCGAAAAACGGATCATAAGAACAACTCTTTAACATTTACAACCGCTGAAACAATACCTTCGCCACCGCACCAAATACCTGATCCACCGTTATACCTGTCATGCAAGTCATATCCCTACAGGATTTCCGAAAACAGGGAACACAGGGGAGTGACGCCTGGATAACAATATGCCCGGCACCGTAAGGTCCCGTTCGGTCTGGGTCCGTCGGACCGAAGAGGGCGACCACGGGTGTGCCCAGTGCGGCAGCCAAGTGCATGGGGCCGGAATCCGTCGTCACCAGAAGCGTCGCCCGCCGATACAGTTCCGCCAGATCTTTGAGCGTCGTTTGCCCTTCCAGATTAATCACCCCCCCATGGGCCAACATCCGTATCTTTTCCAGGGAAGGCGCCTTCCGGCCGGTTAGGATGACCGGAATCCGGTAGATCTCGACAATACGATCACACAGGGCGGCAAAGCGTTCATCGTCCCAGAGCTTCGTATCCCAGTAGGCAACGGGATTCATGACGACAAATGGACCGGAAACCTGATAAGAATTCAGGAGTTGATCTACCTTTTCCTTGTTTTCCTCACCGACGGCGATCTGAAACATCGGATGAGCAATGTCGGCTCCGAGGAGTTTGGGAAAATCGAGATAGCGTTCAACGGCATGTTTGGTCATTTCCTCGGGGATTTTTTCACCATAGAAAAGACCGCTCAATTCCTGGTAACTGTCATAGCCAATTTTCCTTTTTCCCCGGCTGAGGAAAACCAGAATCGCACTTTTGAACAGACCGTGAAAATCGATCACCAGATCATAATCATGGGCACGAAGCTCCTGTAGAAACGATTTGAATTCTCGCAGGGGCTTTTTGATCATCCCGGCTCTCATCTCCTTTTGCCATCTTTTACGCCGGGAAACAATTAAACAATCCAGATCCGGATGGTTTCGAATAATATCGGCCGCGGCCTCTTCGACAACCCAGGTGATGTGTGCGTCGGGATAAAGTTCCCTCAAAGCAGACAGGGACGGCAGGGTGTGAATCACGTCCCCGACGGCGCTTAATTTGACGATCAGGATATTCACTGCGCCATATCCCCAATGATCCATTCGACTGCTGCCATAAGGTCGATCGCCAGATAATCCGGCGAAACCTCGCGGATTTGTTCATTCGCCCCGTGGCCCGTCAGAACAAGAATGCCTTTTGTCCCGGCCTTCTTGCCGGCCAGGACGTCTTTCATCACATCTCCAACCATATAGGACCGGGAGAGATCAATGCATAGCTCCCGTGAGGCCTGCAAGAGCATCCCTGCCGCAGGCTTACGACAGGCGCATACCCGGCGATAGGGATCGGAACCCTCCGTCGGATGGTGAGGACAATAATAAAAAGCATCGATATGCGCGGCCTCTGTGCTGAGTTGCATTTGGAGACAATCATGTAATGCCTGCACAAAACCCTCTCCAAAATAACCCCGCGCCACACCGGATTGATTGGTGACAACGATTACCGGAATCCCCCTTCGATTGAGCATACGGATTGCGGCAGCCGAACGGGGATAGAGCTTCAACTGCTCAAGTTTCCCGAGATAGCCGACCTCTTCGTTGATTGTGCCGTCCCGGTCCAGAAATACGGCTCGACGCTGCTCTAATTTTGGATCATCCATCGGGCGACCCCATAGACATCATCGACGCCGATCAGATCCATGCACTGAAAATCCGTCGGGCAGGTTGTCTTTAAACACGGACTGCAAGGCAAATCCTTATGAACGATAACGCTCTTCTCTCCGGGGGGAGACGTTGTGACGGGATTGGTTGAGCCGAAGATGGCCAGTGTGGGAATACCGAGGGCCCCTGCGACATGCATCAAGCCCGAGTCGTTGGAAATAAAGAGTCGACAGCGTGAGATGAGGGATATGGCCTCTCGCAGGCTCGTCCTACCCGCCAGATCGGCTAAGGTGTGCCTGGCGTAGCCGGAAAGGGCCTGAGTACTCTCATGATCGGCGGCGCTGCCAAACAGCAGGATTTTTGCATCATAATCATCACCAAGACGATCGGCAACGGCCGCGAAACGATCGGGAAACCATTTTTTAGCCGCACCATATGTCGCGCCCGGCGCAATCCCCACCAGAAAATCCCTCCGGTCAATACCATACTGCTGAAGAATTTCAAAAGCCCGGTTTTCGTCGTCTCCGCTCAGAGTGAGATGAAAATCACGGTTTCCGTTTTGACAACCCAGGGTTTTAACCATTTCCAAGTAATAATTTACCTGATGAATTTGGCGAACCGCCCGGGTCCGTTTGACCGAATGGGTTAAGAGAGGCCCCCGGCCATCGGAATTGTAACCTGCACGAATGGGAATCCCGGCCAGACAGGTAATAATAGCCGCTTCAATGGCATTCTGGAGTAAAATGGCCGCGTCGTATTTTTTCTCCCTCAGTTCTCCCGCGAGGCGGAACAGCCCCCGAAATCCTTCATGGATGCCGGGGGAGCTGTAGATGATCACCTCGTCGACATCCGAACAGAGCGAAAAGATATCCGCCACCCACGGTTTAACCAACGCGCTGATTTTCGCCTGGGGAAATGACCGGCGGATTGCCGCCATGGCCGGCAGGGTCATAATGACGTCGCCGATCCAGTTCGTCCCTCGAACAAGGATATTCTGGGCATCCTCAACCCGCCGGGATGTCCGAATGGATATTTTCATGACTTTATTTGCATCTTAACGTTTTTATATGACTTCCCATCCATCGCCCAGTTATTAATGAGACCGCGGCCAGAGCGCCTGATATGCCTTGGTCTTCCAGCGATGGTGGAGCCATAACCACTGTTCCGGATATTGACGAATAACATCTTCAATCATGCCGGTAAACATCTGTGTATTGCTTCGGACATCGGCATCCCAATCCTCGGTACGAATTATATTTACCTCTTCTCCGATGATTAAGCGGTATCGGCCATCCGGTTTTCTCACCATAAACGCAGGCATAACCGGTGTCTCCAACTTCAGGGCCATCTGGGCAAGGCCGTCGGTTGTGCAGGCCGGTCTCCCGAAAAAATCAACGAAAACGCCCTCTTTCCAGGACACATTCTGATCGATGAGCACCCCCACGGTGCCGTTTCGCGCCAGGCAGCGAAACATCTGCAGCATGGCACGTTGTTTGGGTACGGGGATATTTCCCGTCACGGCGCGGACGTACCGGACCAGCCGCTCAAGCCAAGGGTTGTCCAAAGGACGATAAACGGCAACGCCCGGCGCAATCAATACCGCCACCGCCACCGCCATCAATTCCCAATTGCCAAAATGGGCACTAAAAAACAACAGGCCTTTCTTTTTCCCCAGTAGTTGCTGTGCCCGCTCCAAACCTTCAATATCCAGAAGGCTGTTTAAGCGCGACTTGTTCATCTTTGGCAGGTCAAAAAATTCCGCACAGACAATGGCGAGATTGCGATAGGCTCCTTGGGCGATACGGCCAATTTCTGCCATGGATTTCTCCGGAAAGGCTCTTTTTAAATTGTAAAAAGCGATGAGCCGATGTCGCGGCGAAACATGGTAGAAAAGACGCCACAATCCAATAAAAAAAGCCTTCCTCAAAAAAAGAGGGATCAGACTGAAGGACCCGACAACCACCCGGATCATGATATCGCGACGTTCGACACCCATTATCTTGTCCTGTTCCAATCGGCATATCCGCCACACATATGCTCAAAAATCACCGCTCCGAGGTAATGAAGAAGGTTTCGGTTCACTGCGTCATGGTCGTCATGACTGTTTTAATTTCTCCATCAACGATTGGACAAAGGCCTGTTCTTCATCAGGGAAAACCATTCTTATACGTAAAAGATCGATCTTTTCCAGGAACATGTGAAAACGGTTGAGTTTTACGCCGTCTTTCTCGGTCGTGACAATGATATCGGCTTTTTCTTCCATCGCCATTTTTTGAATCTCCCGAACATCCTCCCGGCTATAATCGTGATGATCGGGAAATGGCATAAACATCACCACCTGAGCGCCGATATCAATCAAGGTCCGGCGAAAGGCCTCCGGCTTGGCAATGCCGGCGAAGGCGCAAACCCGGCGCCCCCGGAGATTTTGAAACGGAGACTCCTGACCTGTCGCGCCATTGATTAGCGCAACCGCCTGATGGCGTGCCAGATACTCCGGATGAGCAGAAAAAACGGCGATCATTTTTGCGTCATCGCCGCCGGTACGAACAATAAAATGAGCCCTCTTCAAAGCCGAGGGAGGCTCCCGCAATGGCCCCGCCGGCAGCAGCGCGCCATTCCCAAAAGGTTTTGTCGTATTCAAAAGGACGACATCAATCTCCCGGACCAACTGCCGGTGCTGAAAGGCATCATCTAAAATAAGCAGGTCCGCTCCAAGCTGCTCCAAGGCAACCTGCCCCGTCAAGAGGCGCTGGGAACCTGTCAATACGGGGATCCCGGGCAGAGACTTGGCAATCAAGACCGGTTCATCCCCACAATCTTCCGGTTTCAACAAGACACGTTTCCCATCGGAGACAATATTGACAGGGGCTTTCGTTTTGCCCTTATAACCCCGGCTGAGCACCGCCGGATGGAATCCTTGCGCCTTCAGAAGATCGGCCAGATAGATCACCATGGGTGTTTTCCCCGTACCTCCAACGGTAATGTTGCCGACACTGATTACCTTACAGGGGAGTTTTTTCTTCCGGAAGAGACTCATATCAAAAAAAACGTTTCTCAAAAATATCGCGAAACGATACAGAACGGAGGCGCCCCGCAGAAACAATTCCAAGGGTTGAAAGCCGATTTTTTCTTTCGACCAGATCGCTTCCACCGTAACGCGCATGTTCTGTCGTTTCACCGCCTTATCCCCTCGTATCCGTTGAACCCGTTTTCATTTTCTTCAGCCCTGTGCCTCGACCCTTGTCATCGGCTGTGATTCCGATTGCGTTTCCGGATACTCTTCACGGAACTGCATCTGGTGGAGTCGAAAATATTCGCCCTGCCGGGACATTAAATCCTCATGACTTCCCTCTTCGACGATCTCGCCTTTCATCAGAACAAGAATCCGATCAGCGTGCCGGATTGTTGAGAGGCGATGAGCGATAACCAGGGTCGTCCTGCCCTGCATGAGGTTATCTAAGGCCGCCTGGACCTCCATCTCCGACTCCGTATCCAGCGAAGAAGTGGCTTCATCAAGAATCAGGATCGGCGCATCCTTGAGCAGCGCCCGGGCAATGGATATCCTCTGCCGCTCTCCTCCGGACAGCTTCACGCCCAGCTCACCGATGACCGTATCGTATCCGTTAGGAAGATTCATTATAAAACCGTGGGCATGGGCCGCTTTCGCCGCCTCAATGATTCGCGCCTCCGAGGTATGAATGTCTCCGTATGCAATATTGTTGCGCACCGTATCATTGAAAAGAAACGTCTGCTGAGTCACAATGCCGATTTGGGCAATGAGTGACTCCAGAGTCACATCCCGAATATCTTTTCCGTCGATTAAAACTGCGCCCTCCGTCACATCATAAAACCGAGGGATAAGATTGACCAGAGTCGTTTTCCCGCCGCCGCTTGTGCCGACAAAAGCCACAATCTCACCAGCCCTAATATTAAGATTAATCCGTTTTAAAACGGATGTTTCCTCATAGGCAAAACTAACATCAAGCAGTTCTATGCTTTTCCTGACGGGCCTCAAAGTCACCGCACCCGGCCGGTTACGAATCTCCGGAACAGTGTCGATGACGCTAAAGATACGCGTTGCGGCGGCGATACCCTGCTGTATTTCGCTGTTGAGATTCGTGAGACGCTTGGCCGGTTCGTACATCATCAACAACGCGGTAAGAAAAGAAAAGAACGTACCCGGCGTTGTGCTTCCCCGGACGACCTGAAAGCCGCCGTAAAAGACGATCGCCGCCACGCCAAATCCGGCCAGAAATTCCATCAGTGGGGTTGAAAGGGCTTTGGTCATCACATTTTTGATCAGGAGACGGAAAAGCCTTTCATTTTCCTTGTTAAATCGCATATCTTCATAAGATTCCATACCAAAGGCCTTCACAATCCGGCTTCCGGTAATGGTTTCCTGAAGCAGATCCGTCAAACCGCCCATGGTGATTTGCGTTTTCATCGATGTTTTCCTGACTTTTCTACCGATCAGCACGATCGGATAGATGGCCAAGGGAAAAACTGCCACAGCGATCAGGGCCAGTTTCCAGTCCCGGAAAAATACCACCCCGATCAGGGCAATGAGGGTAAAAGTGTCCTTAAAGAGACTGGTCACAGAATTTGACACGGTAACATAAATCAGGGAAACATCATTGAGTACCCTTGAAATGAGGGTTCCCGTAGGATTCTTGGTAAAAAAAGAGAGAGATTGAGTCTGGATATTTCGGTAAAGGATGCTGCGCAGGTCTGCAATAATCCGGTTCCCGATATAGTTCATCAGAACATGCTGTCCGTAATTTGCCGCCCCCTTAACAAGATAAACAATAATGACCGCCGCCGGAATCCAGTAAAGACTGGTCTCTTTGCGGCTCAGAAAAATATCATCCAGGGCCGGTTTGACAAGAAACGCCGCCGCCGCCGTGGCCCCGCCGACAATGGCCATGCAGAAAGCAGCCAGCAGAAAACGGAGAATCTGCGCTTTGGCAAGAATTAAAAGTCTTTTATAAACATCCATTTATGACCCCTGCATCAACATGGAACAAGCGAGCCGGGCGGTTCTCCGAGAGGCGCCCGCTTCACCGAGGCGTCTTCTTAGCGCTATGAGGTCTTGAATCATCCTGTCTCGAACTTGATGCTCCTTAAGAATTAACGATATTTCATCAGCCACCCGCCGCGGTGTAAAATCCTTCTGTATCAATTCGGGAACGATGCGGCGCCCCGCAATAATATTAGGAAGACCGGCATGCCTGATCCTGACGACCATTTTCCCCAAAAAATAAGTCAGTGGAGAAACCTTATAGACGATAACCATCGGTTTGACAAGGAGCGCCGTTTCGAGACTCGCCGTACCGGAGGCAACCATGGCGACGTCGGATACCGAAAGCACTTCGTGGGTCCTGCCGTTTATAAGACGAACCTTTATCCCCGCATGTAAAAGGATACTGTTAATCAAACCCGGAGGCAGGGTATGGGCAATGGGCAGCACAAACTGAATCGCCGGAAACCGATCCGCTAAAATCGTCGCCGCTTGAAGCATCACAGGCAGGATCCTGCGGACTTCCCCTTCCCGGCTTCCGGGAAGCAGCGCCACCGTTGTTTTATCTCCTTGCAGATCGAACTCATGTTTGATTTCATCGATTGTCTCGCGCAGTTCAATCTCTTCAAGAAGAGGATGGCCGACAAAGGTCGCCGGAACACCTGCCTTGCGGTAAATGTCTTCTTCGAAGGGAAAAATCAGAGCCATGTGGTCCACGATGCAACGAATGGTTTTGACACGACCTTTCCGCCAGGCCCATACTTTGGGACTGATGTAATAAAGAACCTTAATCCCCCGTTTCTTTGCCGCTTTTGCCAGTTTCAGGTTGAAACCGGGATAATCGATGAGAATCAACAGATGAGGTCGGTCCTCTTCCAGTATCCGCTTGAGCACAGCCATGACTCCCAGGATGGTTTTCAATCGCCCCAAGACTTCAACCAACCCCATCACGGCCAAATCCGATACATTGGACAAGAGCGTCACCCCCGCCTGCCGCATTTTATGACCACCGACGCCACAAAAAGATACGTTGGGCATCATCACCTTCATGGCCTGAACCAGATAGGCGCCATGCAGATCACCGGAGGCTTCCCCGGTAACAATCATAACCTTGAAAACTCTGGAATCCGGCTGTAACGGAAATCCTGTTTCATCATCAGACAACATGCGGCACGCTTCTATCTGGAGATCTATAAAAGGATTGGACAATAAAAGATAAATCAGATCATCGGCTTATGATGTGAATATACCATGATACCGTCTGCCCCCATCAAAAACCTTTCTAACGGCACGTTCCTCTGCTCGATCCATCGATAAATTCAACAAAACGCCGAACTTCCGGATAGCCGGGGACCTCACTTAACACTTTTGCAACGGCATCTTTTCTCAAAAGAGACATGCGAAACATGATCCGGTAGGCGTGCTTTAACGCCGCAATGGTTTCTTCGCTGAAACCCCGCCGACGCAATCCAATCTGATTAAGCCCGTAAAGTTTCGCATGATTCCCGGACGCCATGGTATACGGCGGCACATCCTTATTAACCGCCGATGCCCCACCGATAATGCAATGGGCGCCGATCCGGGTGAACTGGTGCACACCCGTCAAACCGCCGACAATGGCGTAATCCTCCACATGGATATGACCCGCCAGATTGGCTGAATTGGCGAGGATGACATGATTGTCGAGTTTGCAGTTATGCGCCACGTGGGAATAAGCCATCAGCAGATTGTAATCCCCAATGATCGTCACGCCGATATCGGAAACAGTCGCACGATGGATCGTCGCAAATTCGCGGATGGTATTGTAATTACCGATAATAACCTTGGTTTTTTCACCCCGGTACTTCAAATCCTGGGGGTCGCCGCCGATGGCGGCAAATTGATCGATCTTGCAGGATTCACCGATCTCGGTGAGCCGCTCAATCACGACATGGGGACCGATGACGGTATGCTTCCCAATACGTACCTCGGGGCCGATAATGGTATAGGGTCCAATAGTAACACCCTCTTCGATCTGTGCATCGGGCGAGATAATTGCAGTCGGGTGTATGTTCATGTATCGTTTTTCCTTGTTTCTTTTTCCAAAACTTCGATTTTCCTCTGCATTTCCTGCAGTGTTCTGCGCATCTCCGGGAGTCTGGCCAGCGATGCCATGACCCGCAGCCAATCGCGATGCGGCATATGCGGGCTTCCCGAAACAACCAGGCCGGGGGGAACATCCTCATGTACACCGGATTGGGCACCCACCATGACGTGGTCCCCCAGGCTTATGTGACCGACCAGTCCGGCCTGCCCCCCTGTGATCACACCTTTCCCCAACTTTGTGCTGCCCGAAATACCGGTCTGGGACACAATCACGCTATATTCGCCGATGATCACATTATGAGCAATCTGGACCAGGTTGTCTATTTTTGCACACCTTTGAATCCAAGTCCGCCCCAAGGTCCCCCGATCGATCGTTGTGTTTGCCCCGATCTCGACATCGTCGTCAATCTGGACATAACCGACCTGGGGAATTTTTTCGTTCCCCACGCCGGGCCGCGCAAATCCGAACCCGTCACTGCCGACGACTACCCCTGCATGAATAATAACGCGTCGACCGATCAACGTCTTCCGGTAAAGGGTCACATTGGGGTAAATGATCGTGTCTTCGCCGATGGACACCTCGGGACCGACATAGACACCGGGATGCAGGACGACTCCCCGCTCCACTCTGGCGCCGCCGCTGACTGTTACCCCGGGGAAGATTGTCGCCTCCGGAGAAACCACCGCCGCCTTTTCAATATGAGCGCCTTCGGCGATCCCGGCAGTATAGAATTCCTTCGGGTAAAAAAGGGCCAACAGTTCTCCCAAATGCAAATAGGGTTCCGCAACGACGATCAGGGTCTTCCCCGCCGCTTCCGTACCGGGTGAAACAAGGATTGCCGACGCCTCCGTGGAATCGAGCCATTCCCGGTACTTCGGATTGGCAACAAAGGTGAGGTCTCCCGCCTTTGCCTCCTCGATGGGACGGATTCGTTCGAGTTGAATATGGTCGTCGCCGATGACATAACCGCCCACCAATTCAGCAATTTCTTTGACTGTTTTGATCACGAATTCAATTACCGAAAAGAATAGCCTGTTCTTTATTTCTTTGGTTTGAAGGTCCTGTTGAACTCATCCAAGACCTTTTTGGTGAGGTCATTTGTTCTGTTCCAGTATGCCACCGGCACCGTGTACACATCGATAATAAGACTGTACTTCTCTCTTTCTCCGATCCCTCGGACAATTTTCATGATTTCAGGCACAAATTCCTTCGCCATATCCTGCTGTTTTCCCTGAAGCTCTTCGTTCGAATCCTTGACCAGAATCTGGTAATCACGATATTTTTTCTGATAGGTTGCTTCCTTGTCCTTCAATACGTCCGGTTTCATCAGGGAACGCTGTTTTTCCAGCTCATCTTTCAATTTCTGCAGTTCCTCTTCCCTTTCCTGAATAACGGCCTTACTCTTATCAACAATCTTTTTGAGTCCCTCAATGGATTTCTTGCCCGCATCCGAATTGCGAATCACCTGATCCATATCGTAAAAACCAATTTTTTCTTCCGCCAGTGCCGGACCGCCCACCAGACAAACCAGAAATACGATCGCGATTGACAAACACAATCCATTAATCTTTTTCATCTTTTTCTCCTTCATGTTCTCATTCCTTATGAAAAGTGATTTACTGGAACAAGCCGATTGTAAATTCCCAGCGGCTGGGCGATTCATCGTCCTTCTTATCCAGCACATATCCCCATTCCAGGCGTAACGGCCCGATGGGCGAGTACCAGCGAATCCCCAGCCCGCACGTTTCACGCATGTCCCCGATGTCATACGTGCTTTCCCAGGCGTTACCGGTATCAAAGAAAATAACACCCTTCATCCCGGCGCTTTGAATGAGGGGAAAGATGTAGTCGAAATTGAAGTTAAGCATGGTCCGTCCACCGATTTCATCGCCGGTAATGGGATCCTTGGGGCCCACATTACGCAAGCCGCGGAGAGAATTGATGCCGCCCAGGTAAAAACGCTCATATGTCGGAATATCATCCTTGTCGGTTGTCTCCTGGATGTAGCCGATGCGTCCGCGAACGGAGAAAACCGTATCGAAGGGGAGGGGGTAAAACCACTGGGAAGTCAAACTATACTTGACGAATCTGGCGTCACCCCCCAGACCTGCATATTCAACGGAAGCCGTGCTTTTCGCCCCCTGGGAAGGGAACATGTTGTCATTCGTCGTGTCTCGGGTCAGGGCAAGGGTTATGCTGCTGATGGTCGTTTCCCCTTCCTGGTCTTTGATATTTTGCGATGCCGCCCACGTAACATCATTAACATCGTTCAGGCTCAAGCGGTACCCGATCGAACCGAAAAGCCGCTCCCACAGAGGGTATCCGAAAGTAAGACCGAAGCCCTTGGAGTCGAGATCATACTCGTCGTATTCCCGGACAAAGTTCCAAGCGTCTACCTTGAACCACAATGGAATATCAAAAAGCCAGGGTTCGACGAAGGAAAGATCGAAATTGGTCACCCTGGTACCCAAGCTGGCTTTCAGGTTCAAGGACTGCCCCCGGCCGAAAAGATTCTGCTGCGAGATACTCGCCGTGAAAACAGCGGCGTCTACGGCGCTGTATCCGGCACCGATACTGAACATGCCCGTCGGCTTTTCCTTGACCCGGATATTGACATCCGTCAGCGAATCATCGGGGCCCTTCTCCGTTTGGATAT
>CAYOYJ010000041.1:0-17691 GCA_964408155.1 uncultured Syntrophales bacterium | reverse complement strand
TGAAAAACGGCATGGTGACCTCGTCTATCATGAACAACGTCTGCGCCGCAGGAACGGGGAGTTTCATCGAGGAGCAGGCCCGGAAACTGGGCGTGCCGCTCGTGGAATACGCCGGCCGGGCCATGAACATCCGGGCGCCTATCGCCAGCGACCGCTGTACGGTTTTCATGGAACGGGACCTCAACAACTACCTGGCGGACGGGTATTCAATCGACGAAGTGCTGGCCGGTGTTCTCCATGCGGTCTGTGAAAACTATCTGGCCAAGGTGGCCGTGGAGGCGAATATCGGCGACCATGTCTGCTTCCAGGGTGCGACGGCCCGCAACCGGGCGCTTGTGGCAGCGCTGGAGCACCGGATCAAAAAACCGATTTTCGTTTCCAAATTCTGCCACCTGACGGGAGCTCTTGGGGCAGCCCTGATTCTGGCGGAGAACCGCCTGCGAAGCTCAACCTTCAGGGGGCTTGATCTATATCGGGAAGTTATCGGCGTCGAACAGGAGGTTTGCGAACTCTGTCACAATCACTGCAAAATCCGGAAAGTGACCGTTCAAGGAGAAACGGTAGCCTTCGGTTTTCTGTGCGGCAGGGATTACGACACGAAGACATACATCGGTCCGGAGCGAAGGAAGTACGATCTGCTGCGGGAACGGGGAAATATTTTCCGGACGAAGAGCGTTTCGGACACCGCCAAACATCGAGTTACGATCGGCATCCCCCATGCCCTTTACCTGGCGGAAGAAATGCCCTTGTGGAAGCACTTTTTCCATACCCTGGGTGTTCGCACTGTGACGACGGAAAACCTGAAGGGCGCGGTGAAAACCGGTAAGAAAATTTCCGGGGCCGAGTTTTGCGCGCCCATGCAGGCTTTTTTTGCCCATGTGCAGGAATTGGCGGACAAGTGCGATTATGTTTTCCTGCCCCTGTACCTGGAAGCAAAGGAACCGGACCGGGATGCCTTCCGCTACTATTGTTATTCCACGCAGTTTGCCGTGTCGCTGGCTCTGGGACTCCGCCGTCTGAATCTAGGCCGAAGGGCCATTTCGCCGGTTGTCGATCACCGCTCCTTCCAGTCCAAGATCGAACTCTTCATGATGTTCCGGTCGATCTTGGGCTCCGGATACTGGGAAATCTACAACGCCTATGAAAGCGCTCTGGCCTTTTACCACGACAGCCGGGAGCAGCTTGCGCATGTCTTCGAACGTGAAAGTGTGACAGGCAGTGATTTCAGCGTTGTGCTGCTCGGACGCCCCTACACGGTTCTGGATCCGACCATGAACAAGGGCATCCCGGACATCTTCGGCAATCTGGGGATCAAAACCTTTTTCCAGGACATGCTGCCCGAAACCAAGGAAGAACTGGCCGAAATCGATCCCCTGCTGAACCGCCTCCACTGGAACTACGCAGCCAAGATTCTAAAAAGCACCCTCCATACGGCGAAGACGGACGGACTCTATCCCGTGTATATCACCTCGTTCAAATGCAGCCCGGACGCCTGCATTCTCGAATATTTCCGGCGCATTATGGACCGCTACGGCAAACCCTACCTGATTCTGGAGATCGACGAACACGACTCCAGCGTAGGATACGAAACACGGATCGAAGCGGCGATCCGCGCCTTCCGGAACCATTGCCGACAGAAGGAATCACGAGCGGTTCCCCTGCTCAGCCTGCCTTTGAATTCCGAGTGTGTCTTCAAGATCAAGGGAAAGACACTCCTTTTCCCCTGCATCGATCCCCTGAATTCCAAACTCATGGAGGCAGTGCTTGTCCGGGAAGGGATCGACGCCCGCATGGCGCCGCTGACGGAAAAGACCATCCAGCACGGCCTGCGGACCAATTCCGGCCAATGTCTGCCGGTCAGCCTTATCGCCCAGAGTTACATGGACTACATCCGGGGAAATTTTCTCGATCCGGAGCAGACGGCGGTCTGGGTCTTTGAAAGCCACATTCCCTGCAACATCCGGATGTACCCGCAGATGATCAAGAATATCTTCGAGACCGCAGGCGGAGGCATGGAACGGGTGGATGTGTATATCGGACAGCTCGGGATGATGGATATTTCGCTGACCGCAGCCATCGAGGGCTATTTCGCCCACATGTTCGGCGGCATGCTCCGTAAGATCGGCTGCCGCATCCGGCCCTACGAAAAGGAAAAGGGCATGACGGACGCCATCATCGGCCAGTCGCTGAATATCTTTTACAACACCCTCCTGGGCGGGCGAAGCAAGGATGAGGATATCGCCCGGGTGGTCGGGCTGTTCCGGAAAATCGAGACCACGCCCGGCAGGCGGCCCCAGGTGGCGATCTTTGGCGACATGTATGCCCGGGACAACGACGTCTTCAACCAGAACCTGATCCACTGCATCGAAGACTACGGCGGCGAGGTCATCACGACGCCCTTCAATGAATTCGCCAAGCTGATGGCCAACCCCTACATCCGGCGCTGGTTTACCGAGGGCTTCTACAAGGACGCCCTGCTCACCAAGTCCATCGTCACCCTCGTCAACCAGGTGGAAAAGTCCTATTACAAACAGTTCAATGAGCTCCTCGACGAGCCCGCCCTGGAGATGGATTTCGATTACTCGGAAGTCCTCGCGGCCTACCACGTCAAGATCCAGCAGTTCGGCGAGTCGGCGGACAACCTGATCAAGGTCGCCGCCCTCATGCGGCGCTACCCGGACATTTCGCTCTTCGTGCAGGCGAATCCGGCCTTCTGTTGCGCCGGGCTGGTCACGGAGGCCATGGCCCCCCGGATCGAAGCCTACACCGGTGTGCCGGTGGTGACCCTGACCTACGACGGCACGAGCCGCAACATCAATCAGAAGATACGGCCGTACATCAAGTTTCCCCGGAAGAAAGTGGCGGGGAAGGTGGCATAGGAGACAGGAGGCAGTAAAATGTAGGGTGGGCTCTGCCCACCAGAAAAAGACTTTTTGTATTTGGAGGTTGCATCTCCCTTGTCAAATTACCGAAGAGCGAAAGACGGGAATACTTATTTCTTCACGGCGGTGACATGCAGCCCACGACCGATTCTTCGCCTGAAACCTTTGAAGATTTCATGAAAGGCAACGGGAGAGTCATTGCGCAATTAATGGTGGGCGGAGCCCACCCTTTCGAAGAAAACGGTCACCACCCGGCGCCAAGCCCGATCATGGACCGGCGCTGTCTTGCTGCGGGGGATAACGGATCAGCCTGGAAAACGGACAGGCCGTCGACTGTGTTGGCGGCAGGCCGCCAGAAAAACGGCGGGTATCTCCGACCGATCCCCGTCTATCCCTGGGGTATCCGGAGTTGGAAGAAACATTTACCGGCCGCATCAAATCCGGACGGGTTTACCGGAGGTCCGTCTAAAGGCCGGATTGGCCCCCAAAGATTAATCGCAAGCAGGTTGTGCGAAAGGCGGCAGGATTATCTACGATCTCTGCCCGATGATGCAGTTGAGAAGTTTACAAATCACTTGACAAGAAGGGAGGCTTTCCGTAACGTAACCACCCTGAGAAACCGGGAAAAACAGGGAAGGCATGTATTCACGAAAAATTGTTATCCGCTATAGCGCCGATATTGTCGATGAACCGATTATCTACGAACTGGTCAAGGAGCATGATCTCATTTTCAACATCCTCAAGGCGCGTATTTTTCCCCGTCGTGAAGGCGTCATCGTTTTGGAACTGACGGGATCGAAGGAGAACTTCGATGCCGGAATCCGTTTTCTCAAGGAAAAGGGTCTCAAGGTCGAATCTCTGTCCAAGAGCGTCAGCCAGAACTTGGACCGTTGTGTCCACTGCGGCGCCTGCACAGCTTTCTGTCCGACCGGCGCCCTTCATTTCGACCGGGAAACCTGGCAGATCAAATTCGATCCCGAACGGTGCAACGGCTGTGAACTGTGCGTAACCGCCTGTTCCGCCCGCGCCATGGAGATCAATCTCTTTTAGCCGTATGAAGCCTTTCCGCTAAGGCTTGGTGTCCTTTTCCACATTCGGGTTCAGCATCTTATCGGCCTGTTCGATTTTCTTCTTGCCCCTCTCGATATATTCCTTTCCTTTATTGTAGGTTGTTATGCCCTTTTCTACGGATTCAATGGTTTTCTGTTCCGCCTTTTCCAGGGTTGATTTGATATTCTGTTTGGCCGTGTCCGGGTTCTTCCAGTAGAAGTATCCGCAGATGCCGAGAAAAATGAGGAAAACGATCAGGGCCAGTTTGAAAAGTTTTTTGAAGGCAAACCAGGTGATGAAAAAGGCGCAGAAAACGGCCACGATTACCGCGAATCGGTGACTGGTTATGTACTTGATGAATTCGTCCATGTCGTTAAAACCTCCTTGAAAAAAATGATGGTTATCGACGAGCCATGCAACGCAAACGATACAACACGGGGTCAATTTACAGAAAAACTGCAGGGAAAGCCAGTCTTCCTTTCGCCTTGACAAAACAGGGGTCTATGAAATAGTTACGAAAAAGGTAAATTTAAGATATGATTAATTATTTCGGTATATTAGGTGAATGAATGCCGGGTTTGGATTTGGGGTGTGTACGGAATCGGGAAATCGGCTCCGCACATATACGCGTCACAGGCGCATCATGTGCGGTCAGGGCGGTAGGGCATGAAACCTGACGCCGGACAGCCGGGTTGCGGAAAGAAAGTGGCGATTACGACTCTGGGCTGCAAGGTCAACCAGTATGAGTCATCCGCCTTGGTGGGTGAATTTGTAAAACGGGGTTACTCGGTCGTGCCCTTCAATTCATGGGCCGATATCTACGTCGTCAACACGTGTACGGTGACGGGCCGAAGCGATTACCAGGCCCGCCAGTTGATCCGCCGGGCTTTCCGCGCCAACCCCGGGGCAATCGTTGTCGCGACGGGTTGTTATGCCCAGGTAGCCCCGGAAGAGCTTGCGGCCATGCCGGAGGTTTCGCTCATTGTGGGAAGTGATGGGAAAATGACCCTGCCGGAGCGCATCGAAACTCTGACCGTTGCCGCTGGGAGAGTTCAGGTCGACGACATCAGTCGGGTGAAGGATATCCATTTCCAGGCGGCATCGTTTTTCCCGGGTCACACACGGGCGTTTCTGAAAATTCAGGATGGCTGTAACGCCTGCTGCAGCTACTGCATCGTGCCTGCGGCCCGCGGCAGGAGCCGCAGCCTTCCCTTGGAAGCCGTCTTGATGGAACTCCGGCGTCTGGGACAGGCCGGATATCAGGAAATTGTGTTGACGGGAATTCATCTGGGTGGTTATGGCAGGGATTTACCGGGGTCGATCTGTCTGTTGGAGATGTTGACGGCGGTGGAGCGGGAGCGCCCTGTTCCGCGGATTCGCTTGAGTTCCCTGGAACCCGCCGAGGTGACCGATGATCTGATTGATTGGCTAAGCGGATCGGACGTGGTTTGTCCGCACTTTCATGTTCCTCTGCAAAGCGGGGACGATGACGTGCTGAAAGCCATGAGGCGAACCTATAACCGGTCTTTTTTCCGTGATTTGATTGAAAAAATACGATTTAAAATGCCACAGGCGGGAATTGGCGTCGACGTCATGACGGGGTTCCCCGGTGAAGATGAGGCCGCCTTTCAAAGTACCTTTGATCTGATTGCGTCTCTGCCTCTGACTTACCTCCACGTATTTCCTTATTCCCGTAGGCCCGGAACAACCGCAGCTGTCATGAATGGACAGGTGGCGGAGAAGACCAAAAAGGAGCGGGCGGAAGCGCTGAGATGTCTGGGCGCCCAAAAAAAAAGAGAATTTGCTCGCTCGTTTATCGGAGCCGACCTGTCCGTACTCATCGAAGATTACGACGGCAGAGAAAAAAAAAGCATGCAGGGATGGACGGATAATTACCTGACCGTGGTCCTGGATGGGGCCGGCCCGGCTCTGGTCAATCATGTCGTTTTAGTCCGTATCACGGATGAAAAGGATGGACAACTTATCGGGAGGATCACCCATGCATGAACAGAGGGATCGTCTTTTGCGTGAGCTGGAGGAAAAACTCCGCTATACATTCCGGGACATAACGCTTCTTGACCAGGCCCTGACGCATCGTTCCTTCGTTCATGAGAACCGGAATCCGAATTGGGAAAATAATGAACGGATGGAGTTTTTAGGCGATGCCGTTCTGGATTTCTGCATCAGCGACATGCTGGTTAAATCCCATAAGCATTTTACGGAAGGTCAGCTTTCCAAGCTCAGGGCATCGCTCGTAAACGAGCGTTCCTTGAGTGTCGTCGCCGGAATGATCGGCCTGGGTGATTATGTACGCCTGGGTAAAGGTGAAGAATCTTCAGGAGGCAAAGCCAAGGTTTCCATTCTTTCGGATACCCTGGAGGCCGTGGTGGCTGCCATTTATCTGGACGGCGGCTTTCAGGGATTGACCGAGTGGTTTCAGACGTTTTTTATGCCTCTCCTGGAGCGTAATCCGGATCGGTTCCATCATGCGGATTACAAGACTGCGCTGCAGCAGGTCTCACAAAAGAAATTCCGGGATATTCCGACTTACACGCTCACCGGCGAATCCGGTCCCGATCATCACAAGCTTTTTGAAGTTCGGCTCACCACCGGAACCATCATCTCACAGGGGACCGGCCGGACCAAGAAAGAAGCGGAACAGGAGGCGGCGCGCAAAGCCCTGGCACGGATCAAAGATGGCCAAGGTGAGGGCCCGGAAGAATGACTGCTGTGACGAATAATTCAAACCAAACAGAAGAAAAGGAGTAACCAATGGGCGAGCCAGATAACAAGATCATCTTTTCCATGCTGCAGGTGAGCAAATTTTACGACAAGAAACCGGTGATTCAGGATATTTCCCTGTCGTATTTCTATGGCGCAAAAATCGGCGTTCTGGGATTGAACGGTTCAGGGAAAAGCTCCCTCCTGCGAATCATGGCCGGCGTGGACAAGGAATTCAACGGCAAGCTTACCTTCAGCCCGGGCTACTCCATCGGTTTTCTTGAACAGGAACCCCGCCTGGACGACGCCAAGACGGTGCGGGGCATCATCGAGGAGGCCGTGCAGGAAACGGTCGATCTGGTAAATGAGTATAACCGGATCAACGAGCAGTTCGCCGAGCCCATGTCGGACGACGATATGGATCGTCTGATCACCCGCCAAGGGGAGGTCCAGGAAAAACTGGACGCCCTGGATGCCTGGGATCTGGACGCCCGTCTGGAGATGGCCATGGAGGCTCTGCGCTGCCCGGAAGGGGACACGCCGGTGAAGGTCCTCTCCGGCGGAGAACGCCGCCGTGTGGCCCTGTGCCGTCTCCTTCTGCAGAAACCGGATATTCTTCTGCTGGATGAACCGACGAACCACTTGGACGCGGAAACCGTGGCCTGGCTGGAACATCATCTGCAGCGATACGAGGGAACGGTCATTGCCGTGACCCACGACCGCTATTTCCTGGACAACGTCGCCGGCTGGATTCTGGAGTTGGACCGCGGCCGTGGCATCCCCTGGAAAGGTAATTATTCCTCCTGGCTGCAGCAGAAGCAGGAACGTCTGCAACAGGAGGAAAAAGCCGAGAGCCGGCGCCAGAAAACCCTGCAGCGGGAACTCGAGTGGATTAACATGTCCCCGAAGGCGAGACAGTCGAAATCCAAGGCCCGGATCAGCGCCTATGAAGACCTCCTGTCCCGTCAGGGAGAAGCCCGGTCCGAGGAATTGGAAATCTATATTCCCCCCGGGCCCCGTCTGGGCAAAGTGGTGGTCGAGGCGGAAAAAGTGTCCAAAGGTTATGGAAGCCGCCTGCTTTTCGAGAAAATGAATTTTCTGCTTCCTCCCGGCGGGATCGTCGGGATCATCGGGCCGAACGGCGCCGGGAAGACAACTTTATTCAAGATGATCATCGGAGAGGAAACAGCGGATTCCGGTCAAATCCGTGTCGGCGAGACGGTAAAACTGGCCTACGTTGACCAGAGCCGGGCGAGTCTCGACCCGGAAAAGTCGATCTGGGAGGTCATTTCCGGCGGACAGGATGTGCTGCAACTGGGGAATGTATCGGTTAAATCCAGGGCTTACGTGGCTCGCTTTAACTTCTCCGGGACGGACCAGCAGAAGAAAGTTGCCAACCTCTCCGGCGGGGAACGGAACCGGGTCCATCTGGCCTGCATGCTGAAGGAAGGAGGGAATGTCCTGCTCTTGGACGAGCCGACGAACGACCTGGACGTCAATACCATGCGTGCCCTGGAAGAGGCTCTGGAGAATTTTGCCGGCTGTGCCGTCGTCATCAGCCATGACCGGTGGTTTCTGGACCGCGTAGCCACGCACATCCTGGCCTTCGAGGGCGACAGCAGCGTGGTGTGGTTCGAAGGCGGCTACTCCGACTACGAAGAAGACCGCAAAAGGCGCCTGGGCGCCGAAAGCGAACGTCCCCACCGGATCAAGTATCGCCAGTTGACCCGGGTGTAAAACTTCGACGTCAGGTCGTGATAAGGGGCGGGAGACCTTTCAGGTAATGCCCTTCGGGGTGGGCCAGACTGACGGGATGATCCGGACAGTGTTAAGGGACAGTCGTTTCCGTCGAGAGACGGGATATCTCGAATCTTCATAGAAAACAGGGGAGTACATGAGCATGGGTTGCGCTTTGCGGGGCGATGGTAACGGTTTTTCAGGGCGATTGCAAGGAGCCATTAAACGCATTCGGACGGCACAAGTGTCATGAAAGCCGAGAATCCGTCGATCTTGAAAGGCTTTATCCCCTGGGAAACGGACCTGATCAAAGCGACTTTTCAGCGCCGCCCCAATCGCTTTGTTGTCGAATGTGCGCTGGACGGTCAATCGATTTTGGCCCATCTGCCCAATCCGGGTCGGCTGTGGGAGTTGCTGCTGCCGGGGGCCACGGTCATCCTCGCTAAGCGGGGGATCGCTTCATCGGGCGGCCTGGCTTACAGCGCGGTAGCCGTGGAGCGGGACAGGGTACCGATACTCCTACACACCCAGATGTCCAACCGCGTGGTACGATATCTCCTTGAAGCAAATCGGGTCCCCGGTCTGGAAGGTGTGGAGATCGTCAAGGCGGAGGCCACGGTCGGACATAGTCGGTTCGACTTCCACCTGAGGCAGGGCAGCCGGGATATTCTGTGCGAAGTCAAATCCTGCACCCTCTTCGGCAATGCCTTGGCCATGTTTCCGGATGCCGTGACACAACGGGGCAGGCGCCACCTGCTGGAACTGGCGGAACTGTCGGACCGTGGATTTGATTGTGTCGTTATCTACCTCATCCACTGGTCGGGCGCCCGCTGTTTTCTTCCCGATTTTCACACGGATCCTGATTTCTCCCGGGTTTTCCGGGAGGTGCGGAACAAGGTCCGTTTCTGTCCACTGGCCGTGGGCTGGTCTCCGTTACTTCGCCTGCTCGGTCCGGCGCGGGAGGTGGCAATCCCCTGGCCGGTTCTGGAACAAGAAGACCATAACCGGGGAAACTATCTGCTGATCCTGCATCTTTCCCGGGATCATGCGGTGTCGGTCGGCGCACTGGGCTCTGTTTTTTTCCGGAGCGGTTACTATATATACGTCGGTTCGGCCAAGAAGAATCTGGCCCAGCGGATTAACCGTCATCTGCGCAAGCGAAAGCAGCGTTTCTGGCACATCGATTACCTCAGAGAGGTTGCCGATACATGTCATGCCGTGACGATACGTTCGAGTGTGAACCTGGAACATGACCTGGCCGATGAATTGTGGAATATCGCTTCCTGGCGGATTTCAGGATTCGGCTCGTCGGATTGCCGGTGTTCGAGTCATCTCTTCGGCATGGAGAAGCACCCCCTGAAAAACCGGGCGTTTATCGATCTCATTCAGCATTATCGCATGGACCGGCTGGAAGAAATGGGGATCGTCGACGAAACCGGATCGTTCCGTTGGAAAAGGCCAAATATTAGAGAGATGTTACCGGATGATAATGAAGCAATCGAAAAAGGGGGCGCAAAGACGCCCCCTCTTGATCACGAACGGCCGTCACCGGCTATAAAACCGGCCGCGGAAAAGCGACGGTATTGACGACTGTGTTGATGACGATCTGGATGACAACAGCGACCATGATGCTGATAATGAAAAAAGTCATCAGCTTCTCGGGCGGGACGTCTTTCAACTGTTTGATACCCAGAAAAAGGAGATAAAGGCCGTAAAGCCCGGCGATCATGGTAATGATCGAGAGAGCTGGTATAAGCATGAAAATGCCGCCGATCCAGTAGGGGGTCATGGAGAAAACGGCTATTTTGAGAGCTGCAGCCATATCCTGCGATGCGCCAAAGTTCGGCGACAGGCGGTCAATAACGATCGCGAGGATGTATATCCCGACAAGACTCAAGATATAGCTGGTAACGCAATAGGCCAGCCCGTAACCGATGGGGAGACGCAACGTGCCGAGACCAAAGGAAGAACCGATCAGACTGAACCCAATGAGGCCGGCCAGAGCCGGGATAGCTGCCAGAATCATGGCATACTGCGTGAAAAGACCGGAAACCGTGTGGGTTTCCCCCTTGATCGCCTCCCATTCAGAAACCGGTGACAAAAGGATATTCTTGACTCGTTCTACCAGATTCATACCTTCCTCCTTGACTTGTAAAAAATTGTTGGTGTGACAATGCACCTGCCTTCCGACTACCCTTGCCGCTTGTGACCTGTGGTGCGTTTGAAAATGATGAGAGAGAACGAATGTATGCCGTTTTAAGTAAAAATGATCCGGCATGACCCGCCGCGGCCTTGCATCCCGATGCATCCCGGCTATTTAATATTAACCGGGTTTCCTTCCGGCGTCATATCATTTTTCTTAAGGGTTGCGAGGATCCGTTTTAGCGAGGTCTGTTCATTATCGTAGGTGATGGTGATCTGGCCATTCACCCCGTATTCGAAATGACTGATTCCCTTGATGTTTTTTAGGACAGCCCGTGTCCTGGCCTTGCCGCCTCAGGAATCACAGCCGGGAATGGTCATCTGCACGGTTCGCTCTTCGGCCCACAGGGGCGAACACAGGAGAGTCGCCAGAAAAAATAATGAAAACAAACAGCAGAAAAAATGTCGGATGTTCATAAATAAGTAAATTCCTTTTTTGGGTGAAATATTTGCCGTAATTTAGCGGTCTTTCATGTAAAAATCCAGCGAAATTTGCCCCGAAATCGATAACACGAACGTGAATGATGCCACAGCGGCTTTCCCGTCTTGACAGGGGGCGGTCATTCTTCTATAAAAGAAGCGTCTCAGCATATGGGAGGTCCGAAACAATCAAATTTGTTCAGTAAATAGGGACCTCAGACAGAATGCGCTCGCCGTTTTATTTTAGCTGTGCCAAAAGAAGGGAAAAATCCGCATGGCGTTGATTACGTCCGCACCATTCATTCTCGCTTCGGCTTCCCCCCGGCGTGTTGAGCTGTTGCAAGAACTGGGCTTGTCTTTTACCGTAGTGCCGAGCGGCATCGATGAGACATACCGCTCCGGCGAGACGCCGTCGGCGCATGTCAGGCGGATCTCCCAGGCCAAGGCGACGGTTGTCGCCGTTGATAATCCCGAAGCATGGGTGCTGGGTGCCGACACCATTGTCGCGATTGGCGGAGAGGTCTTGGGAAAACCAAAAGACCGGGATGATGCCCGCCGGATGCTGCGTCGTCTGAGTGGTCGGGAACATTATGTCCTGACCGGATTTACGATCGTCAGGAAATCGGTGTCCGTGCTGTGCCGAAAAACAGTCCGGTCAACCGTCGTTTTCCGACCGATCGAGGAAGATGAACTGCAGTGGTACATCAATACGGACGAACCCTATGATAAGGCCGGCGGCTATGCCGTGCAGGAAAAGGGCGGGTTGTTCGCAAGACGGATTCGCGGCTCCTACTCCAACGTGATCGGTCTTCCTGTAAGTGAAGTATTTGAAATACTGAAGAAAATCGGAGCAATTCGGTTTAACGGATGCAGTTATGACCGACCCGGTTGAACGAAACATCATCCGGATTCGCCGTGAGATTGCCGAAGCCGCCCTGCGCAGAGGGCGCGATCCGGATAGCATACGCCTCATGGCCGTCACGAAGACCATCGACGACGACCGTATCCGGGAGGCCCTGGCCGCCGGAATCCGTCTGATCGGTGAAAACTATGTTCAGGAGGCCCAGCGGAAGATTCCTCTGCTGGGCGAGGGGCTGGAATGGCATATGATCGGTCATCTCCAGACAAACAAATCCAAATATGCCGTTCATCTCTTCCAGATGATCCAGTCCGTCGACCGGATTGAACTGGCCCGGGAACTGGACAAGCGCTGCGCAGGCTCCGGTGTGATCATGCCGGTTTTGATCGAGGTCAACACGGGGGATGAGGCGAGCAAAAGCGGCGTTGCACCTGAGAAAACCCCTGATCTGGTCGAGGCGGTCGCCGCCTGCGGCAATCTAAGAATACGGGGTATGATGACGATGCCCCCCTGGTTTCCCGACCCTGAGGAGGCGCGCCCCTTTTTCCGCTCATTACGGGAACTCCGGGATCGGATCCGGGACCGGGCTATTCCAGGCGTCGACATGACGGAACTGTCCATGGGGATGTCCGACGATTTTACCGTGGCCGTCGAGGAAGGGGCGACGATTGTCCGGATCGGAAGGGCCATTTTTGGGAAGCGCCCACTGAAAATCTCTTAGGGTAAGAATAGATGAAAACCATCAAGTTTCTTTTAAATGGCGATGCAATCGAAATCGGGACCCGCGACGAGGAAACCCTTCTGGAAGTCCTTCGGAATCGTCTGAGCATGACGGGAACCAAACAGGGTTGTGACCAGGGGGAATGCGGCAGTTGTACGGTTCTCCTCGACGGACGGCCCGTCTTATCCTGTCTGACGCTTGCGGTGCGTGTGGAAAACCGGCAGGTGACCACAATTGAAGGCCTTGCCGTGGGCGGTATTCTGCACCCCGTTCAGGTGGCTTTTCAAGAGGCTGGGGCGATTCAGTGCGGTTTCTGCACCCCGGGGATGGTTTTGACGGCCAAGGCGCTGCTGGAGCGGAATCCGCATCCCTGCCGGGAGGAGATCAAAGAGGCCCTGGCGGGAAATCTCTGCCGCTGCACCGGGTACAAAAAAATCGTGGAAGCGGTGGAACGGGCGGCAAAGCGGATGGAGGAAACCGATGCCCCAGGATAATCCTTACCGCTGCGTCGGCCGGGGCATGCCCCGGACCGATAGTGTGGCCAAGGTGACCGGAACGGCTCAGTTCACGGCGGATATTCCGGCGCACCGGTGCCTGGTGGGAAAGATTCTCCGTTCCCCCCATGCGCATGCCCGGATTCTTTCCATCGATACACGGAAGGCTGAAACCCTGCCGGGTGTAAAGGCCGTGGTGACCGGCGCGGACGCTCCGGTTCAATACGGCATTTTGCCTGTTTCTCAGGACGAATACCCCCTGGCGGTGGAAAAGGTCCGCTTTATCGGTGATGAAGTGGCCGCTGTGGCCGCCGTCGATGAGGCGACGGCCCTGCGGGCCCTTGGACTCATTGATGTCCGTTATGAAGTTCTGCCGGCCATTCTTGATCCCCATGAGGCCCTCGTCCGGGAGGATGTGAAAATTCATGAACGAGCCGCTGAGGCCAATATTGAACGACGGGTTCATCTGGTTTTCGGCGATCTGGAGCAGGGATTCGCCGCCGCGGATTATATCCGGGAGGACCGCTTTTTCAAGGATGCCTCCAGCCACGCTTTCCTTGAGCCCCACAGTGCCCTGGCGCAGTATCACGACGCCAAACTTACCCTGTGGAGTTCAACCCAGGTACCCCATTATGTCCATCGCTCCCTGTCTAAAGTCCTTGGTATTCCGATGGAAAAAATCCGTGTGATCAAACCCGCCCTGGGCGGCGGCTTCGGCGGAAAGGGCGAACCCCTGCCGCTGGAATTCGCCGCGTCGCTTTTGGCCGTCAAAACGGGGCAGCCCATTCGGATCACCCACAGTCGGGAGGAGGTGTTTCTCACCCACCGTGGCCGTCATCCCATGGAAATGACGCTTAAAACAGGCGTTAAAAAAGACGGGACCATTACAGCCGTACAATTTAGCAGTCTGCTGGACGGGGGTGCCTACGGATCCTATGGAGTGGTGACGATGATCTATTCGGGTCAGTTGCTGACGGCACCTTATCGCATTCCTGCTTACGCTTTTGACAGTGCCCGGGTTTTTACCAACAAACCGCCCTGCGGCGCTCAGCGCGGCCATGGCGGCGTGCAGCCTCGTTTCGCTTTCGAGGTCCATCTGGATCGAATCGCCGCCGATCTGGGGATCGATCCTCTGGAGATCCGCCGCCGCAACGCCATTGACCCGGATACGGTGACGGTGAACGAGTTGCGCATCACCTCCTGCGCATTTAAGGCCTGTCTGGACAGAGTTGCGGAAACGGTGGATTGGAAAAACAAACACGGTAAACTTCCCTACGGCAAAGGTGTCGGCCTGGCCGGTGGCTTCTATGTGTCGGGTGCGGCCTATCCCATCTACGCCAATCCCATGCCTCACTCCCAGGTGCAGATCCGCGTGGACCGTGACGGCGGGGTGACCGTTTTTTCCGGCGCCTCCGATATCGGTCAGGGATCGGACACGCTTCTGATGATGATCACCGCAGAAACCCTCGGCCTCTTTGAGACGTCGGTTCGAGTTGTTTCCGCCGATACGGAGACCACACCGGTTGATCCCGGTTCCTAATCCCGCCGGGTGACCTACATGGCCGGGAACGCATGCCGTCAAGCAGCACTGGAGATCCGGGATCGCCTGCTTGCCGTCTGCGCAATAAAACTTGAACAAAATCAGGAAGATCTGATACTCAGAGAAGGGTGCCTGTTTGCAAAAGGAACTCCGGAGCCCCTGATGACGTTTGCCGAGGCATCCGTTCTGGCGGAAGCTTCCGGAGTGGCCCTGTGCGCTCTGGGCGGTTACCGTCCCCCGGAGTTGGCCGGATCCTATAAAATGGGCGGAGTCGGTCCCTCGCCGGCCTATTCTTTCGGCGCTCAGGCTGCGGAGGTGGAAGTCGACACGGAAACCGGTGACATCCGGGTTTTGAAGATCCACTGTGCCCATGATCTCGGTTTTGCTCTCAATCCCCTGACGGCAACCGGCCAGGGGGAAGGGGCCGTCGCGATGGGTTTCGGAGAAACCGTACTGGAACACCATGGTTTCCGTCCGGGAGGCCGTCACAATGGACCGAATTTCCTGGACTATAAGATTCCTACCTGCCTTGATGTTCCCGACGTGGAGGTTACCCTGATCGAAAGTATCGACCCGGCAGGCCCCTATGGTGCGAAGGAAATCGGCGAGGGAAGTCTGCATCCCAGTCTGCCGGCCATTGTAAACGCTCTGTACGATGCAATCGGCTGCTGGTTTCACGACCTACCCCTGACGCCGGAGCAGGTGCTGGCAGCGCTTGATCGAAAGGAGGCGCGTTGATGATCCTCCCGGAACTGGAGGTGCTGAAGCCCGGGACACTTGCCGAGGCCCTGCGGTTATTGAAAGAAGACCCGGGCGCAAAACCGGTGGCGGGGGGGACCGATCTCCTGGTTCTGCTCAAGCAGCGGACGATTGATGTAAGATATCTGATTGATATCAGTAAGTTGTCAGAATTGCAGGGTATTGATGTACAAGGCGACTGTCTGCGCATCGGTGTCGCGGTTTGCTTGACCGATATCGCAAAAAACGACGGGATCAAACGCAACTTCAGCGCCCTGGCGGAAGCCGCCCGGTCCGTGGCGAGTCCCAATCTGCGGAATATGGCCACCATCGGCGGAAATCTCTGCCTGACGCCCCGTTGCTTATACTATAACCAATCCCAATTCTGGCGCACCCCTCTCGGCCGCTGCCTGAAAACCGACGGCGACACATGTTTTGCCGTCCCGGGAGGCAAACGTTGCTATGCCTGTTTCTGTGCCGATTGTCCCCCTGCGTTGATCGCTCTGGATGCAACCGTCACGGTCGCCCGGTGGGAGGGAGGCATCGCGGCGGAGCGTCGAATTTTACTTGCGGATCTCTACCGGGACGACGGTGTAAACCCCCTATCCCTGACGCCTGAAGACTTGGTGACGGCGATTCACCTGCCCCTGCGGGAAGGGTTGCGTTCGACCTACGTGAAATACCGGCGGCGGGCCTCCATCGACTTTCCTCTGGCGGGGGTTTCCGTGGCCTTTGGCATGAAAGAGGGGACGTTTCATCATATCCGCATCGTACTGAACGCGCTGGCGTCTTCCCCGGTGCTGGCCGGGGAGAGCATGACGCTCATGGAGGAAAAATCATACAGTGAACGTGTCGTGGAAGAGGCGATGGCCTGTCTGACCCGGGGCACGCATCCGGTCCGTAATCAGGCGGGATCTCCGGAGCATCGTCGCCGGATGGCCGGAATTCTCTTCCGGAGAGCGGTGGAAAAACTTACATCCGAATAAGGAAAGGAGCAGCACATGGAATTCAGCGAGGTCGTTAAAGGCAGACGGAGTGTCCGGCGATTTAAATCGGACCCGATTCCCAAAGAAAAGCTGGCGCGGCTCCTGGAAAACGCCCAGTGGGCGGTTTCCGCCATGAACCGCCAGGACTGGTATTTTGTCGTGCTGCGGGGGCCTCAGAAGGAGGGGTTGCTCAGGATTTTCGCCGAGGCGTTCGAGGGGATGAAGCCCATGCTGGAGCAGGCGTTTGCCGAAAAACCCGATTTTATCGAAGGCGTCAGAAAGTTTTTTTCCACCTACGGCGGGGCGCCGGTCATTATTCTTGCGTATGCGGGAACGCGCCCCACAGGGGAAAGAGATCCCTTGAGTACGGCGGCGGCAGTGCAGATCCTGCTGATGTCCGCTTACGAGGTTGGTCTCGGCGCGGTCTGGACGGACGGCATCCTTTTCAAGGAGCAGGAGATCAACGAATACGTAGGTTTGGAAGGAAAAAAACTGGTGTGTGCCGTCCCCGTTGGTGTTCCGGACGAAACGCCCAGGACGCCTCCCCGCCGAACGGATCGAATCAAGTGGATGGGGTTTGACTGAATTTTACTGCCGTCCGGGTTTGATGCACCGCGACCAGGGAAAGGTGACGGAGAATGCGCCGATTCTTAGCGCAAGTGTTCCGGAATCCGGACGGCAACCACCTGTCCGGTGACACAGGTTTGCCCGTTGGCCGACAAAGTGATGTCAACGATGACCCGGCGCCTTTTTATTTCTCGCACCCTGCCGCGCAGTTCCAGCGTGGTATCGATCGGTGTCGGGTGCAGATAATCCACATGGAGGGATGCCGTGACAAAGCGTAAGTGAGGCGCGGTACCCATCTCGCGGCCAGCGGCACGATAGGCAGCGGCCGCTGCTGTTCCTGTTCCGTGGCAGTCGATGATGGAGGCAAGGATACCGCCGTAAACATAACCGGCCATTGCCGTATGGTGGGGCAGGGGCTTAAAACGGCAAACGGATTCCTCCCCGTCCCAGTAACTCTTAATCTGCAATCCCATTTCATTCAGACGGCCGCAACCGAAGCAGATGCTGTGCGCGTCCTCGTAATAATCCTGAAAGGCCTTTTCCTGCATATTGCGAATTCTCCTTGAAATACCTACTGATCAGACGGATTTAAGAATGAAGTCCAACACATCGTTCAAGTTCGGGAAAAGATGGAGGCCGTTGCCTGCATAAGCCGCGTTCCAGGGAAATCGTAAGCCTGCGCCCAGCAGGCCGCATTGAACCGCCTTTTCCAGAATCGGTGGTGCATCGTCTACGACGACATCGGCTTTGGGAAAGAGCACGGTCTTGTCCCGG
>CAYOYJ010000040.1:0-17743 GCA_964408155.1 uncultured Syntrophales bacterium | reverse complement strand
GGCAAACCCTTTAGGGATTCCGGGATTGCATGCAACTCCAATTTTTCCCTGATACCCGACATGAGGACCAACATCAGCAGAAACCCGACGCCACCGGCGAACCCCTGAATGTTACTCTGCAGAAAAGTCATTTTCCCATTTATGCCTATGGCACTGAAACCGTCAATATTCAAGACAGCCACACCCAGAACGGCACAGTTTGTCGTGATCAGGGGCAGATAGATACCCAGCGCCCGATAGAGGGCGGGAACATACTTCTGCAAAAACATCTCAATAAACTGGACCAAAGCTGCAATAACCAGAATGAAGGCGATTGTTCGCAGGAAGGTCAAATCCGGGGCAACGCCATTGGCTGTCAAGAAACCCAATACACTGGTTGTCGGGTCAAGCAGGTATGTGTACATGATCCAGGTAATAGCCGAAGCCAAAACCATGACAAAAATCACGGCGAGACCCATGCCGACGGCGGAACTCAGTTTCTGGGAACAGCCGAAAAAGGGGCACAGCCCTAAAAACCGTGACAGAACAAAATTCTGGATGAGAATCGAATAGATAATAATTAAAAACAGTACTTTCAAATCCATGATATTACCTCTAATCAATCCTATCAGTGGGCGATGGCGGCTTCCCGCTTTTTCGCCTCCCCATGGAGGTCCCACATCTTCAACGCACCCATAAGCAACCCCAGGACAAAAAAACCACCCGCCGGCAGAATCATCAGCAACATCGGATCGTATGCTTGCCCCATAAGCGGGAAACCCCAGAGTTTACCGTCACCCAACATCTCTCGAATGGACGCCACCACAACGAGAACTATGGTAAAGCCAATCCCCATGCCGACGCCATCGAGCGTTGAACGGAGGACACCATTTTTGCCGGCAAACGCCTCCGCCCGACCGAGAATGATACAGTTCACAACGATCAGTGGAACGAAGATACCCAATGCCTTATATAAGGCGGGGGTATAAGCGGCCATGACCATCTCCGTAATGGAAACGAAGGTGGCAATAACGACAATATAAATGGGAATACGGATTTTCGGGGGAACAATATTGCGGATCATCGACACGATGATGTTGGAACAGACCAACACGAACGTCGCCGCGACGCCCATGCCGATTCCGTTCAACAGCGATGTTGTCACCGCCAATGTGGGACAAAGCCCCAGTACTACACGGAAAATAGGGATCTCACTGCCCATCCCTTTCGTAAATTCCTGCCAAAGTGTTTTCTGCATGATCGGCTCCGTTACCTACTTCTGTGCTGAATGGAGAATGCCCTGACTTTTCAGCCAGGCAACCTCCTTCTTAATGGACGAGGCAATCGCCCGGGAGGAGATGGTCGACCCCGTAATACTTTGAATCTGTCCGCCGTCTTTGTCCACGGCTACTGAATCACCGGCTTTGCCCAAAAACTGGCGTTGGAACCAGGGATCCTTTTCCCCGTACTTAATCTCGACGGATTTTGTCCCCAGACCCGGGGTCTCCAGCTGATAGAGAATGTTCATACCCTTGATGGCCCCATCCGGGGTCAAGCCGATCAGTGTCTGGATCGTACTGGAGTACCCCTTCCCGGCCGCTACAACGGCATAACCGACGGGGGGAACGTTTGTGTCAGCCCCGGTGAAGCCGCGGTAATAAACCTTGCCGTCCTGGGATGTTGTTTTTACAATGTTTTTCGCTTCCGGCAACACGCTTTTAAGCGCCTCCTGCATGACTTTTTCCTTCTCGAAAGCGATCTTATCCTTTGTGATTTCATAAACGCCGCCCAGAGCAAACGCCGCGGCCACGCAGAAAATACCCAGTATAAAAGCTAATTTAATGATGTAACCCACTTTTTTATGCTCCAAATACCTTTGGTTTCGTATACCGGTCCAGAAGCGGTGTCACAATATTCATAATGAGGATGGAATAGGACACGCCTTCGGGATAACCGCCGACCAGACGGATAACGATGGTGAGAAGACCACAGCCGAATCCAAAAATCCACTGACCCAGCGGCGACGAAGGGCAGGTGACCATATCCGTCGCCATAAAGAAGGCCCCCAGAATGAGCCCGCCGGCCAGGATGTGAAACATAAAGTCCCCTGTAAAGAGGCCCTCACCGCCGAAGATCCAACCCAGAATAGCCACCGTGCCGATAAACGACAGGGGGATACGGTAATTGATGTACTTTTTGTAAAAAAGGTAAGCCGCTCCCACCAGAAGCAGCAGAGCCGAGGTCTCACCGATACAGCCGCCGACGCTGCCGACAAACAGGGAGAAATAGGCTTTGGCGGTGCCGGCCGACTCAACAATCGTCCGGGATTGTTCGACATTGACACCCAGGGCCAGGTCCCGCATCGCCGCCTTGACCGCCATAAGGGGAGTCGCACCCGTCACGGTCGCCACACCGGATGTGGTTCCTCCCGTGGGAGCACTCCAACCGGTTGTCATCAGCACCGGCCAGGACGCCATGAGAAACGCCCGGCCCAGAAGCGCCGGGTTCATTGGATTCAGGCCGAGACCGCCGAACGCATGCTTGCCGATGGCAACGGCGAAAACCGTCCCCACAACGGGAATCCACCAGGGAACACTCGGCGGCACGTTAAAGGCCAGAAGAATTCCCGTGACAACGGCGCTTCCATCGAGGGCTGTAATCTGAACTTTACGACATTTCTGGATCGCCGCTTCCGTGGCCACGGCCGTGATAACGGCAATACCTGTAATCCAAAGCGCCTGTAACCCAAAATAATACACAGCGCCCGCCAGAGCCGGAAGCAACGCGACAACCACTGAGTACATGATTTTTTCTACGGAATCGGTTGTCCTCAAATGGGGAGAAGCACTGACGATGAGCTGCGGAGCCGTATTTGTGTTTGTGTCTGCCATCTTACTTCTTCTCCGCCTTTTCCATTTCCTGAACCATAAATTTGCCAAAGCGCATCAGATGCATCACATTACGACCGGCGGCGCAGACAAAGGCACATGAGCCACATTCCATGCAGTTCATGATACCCGCCTCTTTAGCCAGATCCCAGCGACCATTCTCCACGTAATTGACAATCAGCGTCGGCATGAGATTCATGGGGCACACATCGACGCACCGGGCACAGCCGATACACTCCTGGGGTTTGTTCTCCGCAACTTCCTTGCGGCTCAAAACCACGATCCCGGATGAACCTTTAATGACCGGCACATCAAGGGTAAACTGGGCGATACCCATCATCGGTCCGCCCGAAATAACTTTACCCGGCGCTTCGGAAAATCCGCCGCAATATTCAATTAATTCACGAAACGAGGTGCCGATTCGTACAAGCAGATTCTTCGGATTTTTGACCGCTCCTGTTACGGTAACGACCCGCTCGATCAGGGGTTTCTGATAAGCAACGGCATCGTAAATCGCCTTGGCGGTACCCACATTCTGAACCACGCAGCCCACTTCCATGGGAAGTTTACCCGCCGGCACACTGCGCTGTGTCGCGGCGTAGATAAGCTGTTTTTCCGCCCCTTGGGGATACTTGACTTTCAAAGCCAGCAAGGTGATGTCAGGATCATTTTTCAGGAGTTCCGACATTCCGGCGATGGCATCGGGCTTGTTGTTTTCTATGGCCACGAAACCCTTGTGCACCCCCAGAACCTTCATGATGATCCGGAGTCCTTTGATGATGTCTTCCGGATATTCCAGCATCAGGCGGTGATCCGACGTCAGGTAGGGTTCGCATTCGGCGCCGTTCAAGATGACCGTATCAATCGGTTTGTCCGCCGGCGGCATGAGCTTGACATGGGTTGGGAAAGTGGCACCGCCCATACCGGTAATCCCGGCATCGGCAATGAGGTTTTTCATCTCTTCCACGGAAAGCGAAAAATAATTCGGGTTAAAATCGAAAGAAATATAAGGTTCGTCCAGTCCATCCGATTCAATTACCACGGCGGGAACTACCTGTCCCAGGGGATGGGGATGTGATTCGATTGCCTTTACCGCCCCCGAAACAGAGGCATGAGAGGAGACCGAAACGGGCCCCGCCGGCTTGCTGATGGGTTGACCCCGGAGCACCCGCTCGCCGACCTGGACAATTGCTTCGGACATCCGGCCGATGTGTTGTTGCAGAGGAATCACTGCGCGGGTGGGGGGAGGCAGGACCTCGATCGCCTTTGCGGCGGTCAGGGACTTATGATCGGGCGGATGTATTCCGCCCTTGAACGTTTTTGCAATTGCACTGATCATGCGGTTAAGCCTTCCAATTTCAAGATCATTTCGACCAACAGATCGCCCTTATAGCGCCAATCCTTTTGAATGGGAACAAAAAAATACTATATACCAAGTATAAGCATGAACCATGCATAGTCGTTCCTACGCTTCACCATAAAAAGCACATTCAAAATCAAACCCTTGCAGATACGGCAGGGATTTTCTCCGTGCATCATCGCAGCGGCATCATTTCATGCACGCGCCAACATAAATTATACTTTTGTGTAGCAGCAACTATTGTCGCGCTGCATATACTTGAAAAGGCACCTTGTCAAGAAAAAATCAGAGGAATGTCAGAAGCATTTCAACTGTCCGGTCATGCAGCTCACCATTAAGGAACCGGATCAAATCCCTTTATTTTATATTGACTTTCTCCAACAAACCGCTATTTTATAGCCCAAACGATGAGGAGGAATTATGCTGAAACCCAAAAGAATACTGGTTCCGACTGATTTTTCGGAACATTCAGATGCGTCGCTAAGGCACGCATTCGACATTGCAGCGGAATCCCAAGCCGCCGTTTATGTGCTGCATGTCGTGAGGGATAAGGTACACTACGCCTTTTCCGATGATTTTGACGCGATGCAGGTAACCGACAAGGGGCTTAAAGCGCTTGATAAAAGTATCATCAACTCCGTTCATGAAAAACTTAACGACCAGGTCGCAAGACTACTCAAAGGCAGGAATATCAAGGTCTTTCAGGATGTAATTTTCGGCATTCCTTATGAAGAAATATTAAATGAGCAGAAAAAGAGAAAAATTGATCTCATCGTTATTTCTTCGCTCGGCCGGTCCGGGATTGCGCGCTTTTTCCTGGGCAGTGTCGCCCGGAATGTGTTAAAAGGCGCCAAATGTAACGTACTGCTCACAAAACAGTGACGATCGCACGGACGCCCTCCGAATACCCCGTTCTGCGAACGGGGGGTGAATGCAGAGGCGTTAAGGGGAATCTTCTCTCCTGCATGTAATTTTTTAGACCCCTGCCGTGGAGGCTGTGTTGTAATAACCTTAAGATCGTCATACCGGCGAAAACCGGTATCCAGAGCTTGCTGATATCCTGGATTCCGTGCCGCGCTTTGCCTGCAAGGAAAGCAATATGATTCATGTGGATAGGAGAGGTGACGGATAGATGAAATCATGGTCTCGTTTTTGTCTGGTGGCGGGATACCTTTGGCTTATCGTTGCCGTTATATTATTCGTGGCGGTAACGATCAACACCTGGATGCACGAAGGCTATGGCGGACTCCACAAGCTTCTCAGTCCGTTTGAATCGACAAACTATATTGTGATAATCGCCGTGATAACGCCGGGAGTGGGATTGATCATGCTGTCCGAAAAACTGCAAACTCGCCCGTAAAATAATCATGCCCGATCCGATAGATCCCTGAAATCGGGAGTTGCCATGCCGAAACAGCAGATACATACGGCCGCACCCAGGAAACCTGATCCCGCGGAAAAACCACAGTTGGAAGAATATGGACTTTCCCAGGGAGTGAAGGATAGATTGGAGAAACGTCAAGCGAGAATCTGTCTGGCGATCTGGACGATCAGTGCCCTGTTCATTTATCTGCTGCTGATTCTGTACAGAATAGGTTACTTTAGCGCGACTCTTCGGCCGTATAATGCCGACCTTTTTTCTGAATTGTTCTTTTTCACTTTTTTATTTCTCCTGTTCGGGCTCATGGCCATCGGCATATTTTCGTACGTCATCACCCGCCTTTATTTGCGGTTAACAGACCCTGCCTGGCAGATACTACGTCGTTATGAAAGGGAACTTGACGCCTATCACAGCAATGTGTCCTCTTATGAAGATTGGCTTAAGCGTACTGATCCGCCCCCGAAAATTGATTGATGTGTCCCGGAAAATGGCGGCGTTGCCGGTTGAGATGCAGACTTAACGGTTAGCTCATCGATTTTTCCAAGGTTACAGAAGATCCCTCGAAGTTTCCCCATCCTTATAAAGGATGAAATGCTTTTTAAAGATTCGATTTCATTCATGACAATCAGCCGTCATGAATCCGAGTCACCTTAAGTTGTTGACCCTCCTTACGGGAAGGCAAAATCATCGTAGTCTTTTTTGCTTTTATTTTATGTATTTACGGATCAAGGCATTAATATTTCTTTATAATTTCCATTTTTTTCTTGACATGCGGTGTAACTTCGGCTAATGCTGCGCGCAATGTAAGTTCACTGCTGATTTGAAACCGGGTTCAGAGAAAAAATATTGTCTGGAAGGATTTCTCTGGAGGGAATGTGATGGTCGGGCCGCCATCTGGCAGAAATGTCAGGTGGCTTTTTTGTTTCTGGTAAAGTCAACCGGGAATGCCTGACCCGCTTGAACGGATATATATTATAAAATTTTTTTAGCTTTTTAAGAAATGGGTCCGGAGTTGGGGGTGTTTAATCTGCTCCGGAGGAAATGTGATGGTCGGGCCGCCATCTGACAGAAATGTCAGGTGGCTTTTTTTTGGCAGAAACAATGGAGGGAGTGTAATGAGTCCGTACGACGTTTACGAAATGTTCAGGGGCACGCTTGACACGATGGGATTCATGTCCATGTCGTGGCAGCTGCCTGTCATGTGGTGTATTGCCGGCGCTTTTCTTTACCTGGCGATCGTCAAAGGTTTTGAACCGCTGTTGCTGCTTCCCATCGGGTTCGGCATCTTCATGGTCAATTTCCCGATGGTGCCGCTCATGGGATATAATGACTCAACGGGGTATCCCGAGCTCATCCGCGCCTTTTACCACTATGGTCTGGAATGGGAAATCATCCCCTGCGTCATCTTCCTCGGCCTGGGGGCGCTGACGGATTTCGGTCCGCTCATTGCGAACCCCAAGACGCTTCTGGTCGGCGCCGGCGCGCAGCTGGGCGTGTTTGTGACCTTTACCGGTTGCGTGTTGGCCGGGTTTACGCTGAAAGAAGCCGCATCCGTCAGCATCATCGGCGGCGCGGACGGCCCCACCACGATTTATCTGACCCAGGCGCTGGCCCCGCAACTGTTGGGCGCCAATGCGCTGGCCGCCTACTCGTACATGTCCATGGTACCGCTCATCCAGCCTCCGTTCATGAGGATGATGACAACCGACGCCGAAAGAAAAATCCCGATGCGGCAATTGAGGGCGGTTTCCAAAACGGAAAAGATTCTGTATCCTCTGGTCAGCACGCTCGTGATTTCGCTGCTGGTGCCGGCCGTTTCCCCGCTGATGAGCATGTTCATGCTGGGGAACCTGATGAAAGAAAGCGGCGTTGTGGGCAGACTGGTCGAGACGTCGGGGGGCGCGCTCATGAATATCGTCACCATTTTTCTCGGTGTTTCCGTGGGTTGTACCATGCAGGCGGATAAATTCCTGACAGCGAAGCCGCTTTTTATTGTTTCCCTCGGTCTGATCGATTTTGCGGTTTGTACAATGGGCGGCGTGGCCACGGTTAAGCTGATGAATCTTTTCCTGAAAGAAAAGATGAACCCCCTGATCGGCTCCGCCGGCGTCTCGGCTGTTCCCATGGCGGCCAGAGTTTCGCATAATGTAGGACAGCAATATGACAAGAAGAATTATCTCCTGATGCATGCCATGGGGCCCAATCTGGCGGGTGTGATGGGCACGGCGGCAGCGGCAGGTATGTTTATTGCCATGTTCGGCAGGGCATAAGGAGTGAAGAAAAATACTTGACGATGAAGAACAGGAGAAATGTCATGAAAAAGCTTATTTATATGATGGTTACATTATTTTTATTGACCCCGGTCGTTTCCTTTGCCGGTGGTTTCTTAGACGCACCCTTGCCTCCCGCCGAAGGGAAGGTCGTGAGCCGGACAGACAGTAAAATGGAAATGAGCTACGCTCTTCCTTATGATCAGGTGCTTGCCTATTACAAATCCACGCTTAAGGGGAGCGATTATGCGTTTAGAAACAGACCCAATGCGACCTATATCGAGGAATACACCGCAAAACCGTGGCATTCCATCTTGGTAACCAAAGTCGCCGACGGCAGCACCACGGTTACCGTTACGAAAGACAGCTGGACCTGGATTGTCGGCACCCTGACGCTGCGGTTTTTTGCCGTGTTCATCGTTCTGATCTGCCTGTACATTCCGCTGTCGATTCTGGGAATAGTCATGAAAAGACTGGATACCAAGAAGGCCGCCCTGAAAAGCGCCTAAAAACATCCGTATTGCAAACTCGCAAGGGTCATAGTGGTTTCGCTGTTGCCCTTGCGGGGTTGCGTATTTTTCAGAAACGGACTTTTTGCGTCGATTCATTTTCCGGCCAATTTAGAATAAACACCCGCCATAAAGGCATTCCAAGCCTAAATATAATATTATTACTTATATAATACTCTTATATTTTTTGGGTTATCTGAAAAGCGACTTTTTCTTCGTGATCATTTCTGCTCATCTCTCTTAAAATATAGTCTCGCATGCATAATATATTTATATTACTTATATTAATATTATATATAACTTTCATTCCACAAAACCGGATTGTTTTATAAAAACCCGTCTGTTTCATTACTGAAAAATGGTTATTAATTAGGAAATGGAGGGAGTGTAATGAGTCCGTACGACGTTTACGAAATGTTCAGGGGCACGCTTGACACGATGGGATTCATGTCCATGTCGTGGCAGCTGCCTGTCATGTGGTGTATTGCCGGCGCTTTTCTTTACCTGGCGATCGTCAAAGGTTTTGAACCGCTGTTGCTGCTTCCCATCGGGTTCGGCATCTTCATGGTCAATTTCCCGATGGTGCCGCTCATGGGATATAATGACTCAACGGGGTATCCCGAGCTCATCCGCGCCTTTTACCACTATGGTCTGGAATGGGAAATCATCCCCTGCGTCATCTTCCTCGGCCTGGGGGCGCTGACGGATTTCGGTCCGCTCATTGCGAACCCCAAGACGCTTCTGGTCGGCGCCGGCGCGCAGCTGGGCGTGTTTGTGACCTTTACCGGTTGCGTGTTGGCCGGGTTTACGCTGAAAGAAGCCGCATCCGTCAGCATCATCGGCGGCGCGGACGGCCCCACCACGATTTATCTGACCCAGGCGCTGGCCCCGCAACTGTTGGGCGCCAATGCGCTGGCCGCCTACTCGTACATGTCCATGGTACCGCTCATCCAGCCTCCGTTCATGAGGATGATGACAACCGACGCCGAAAGAAAAATCCCGATGCGGCAATTGAGGGCGGTTTCCAAAACGGAAAAGATTCTGTATCCTCTGGTCAGCACGCTCGTGATTTCGCTGCTGGTGCCGGCCGTTTCCCCGCTGATGAGCATGTTCATGCTGGGGAACCTGATGAAAGAAAGCGGCGTTGTGGGCAGACTGGTCGAGACGTCGGGGGGCGCGCTCATGAATATCGTCACCATTTTTCTCGGTGTTTCCGTGGGTTGTACCATGCAGGCGGATAAATTCCTGACAGCGAAGCCGCTTTTTATTGTTTCCCTCGGTCTGATCGATTTTGCGGTTTGTACAATGGGCGGCGTGGCCACGGTTAAGCTGATGAATCTTTTCCTGAAAGAAAAGATGAACCCCCTGATCGGCTCCGCCGGCGTCTCGGCTGTTCCCATGGCGGCCAGAGTTTCGCATAATGTAGGACAGCAATATGACAAGAAGAATTATCTCCTGATGCATGCCATGGGGCCCAATCTGGCGGGTGTGATGGGCACGGCGGCAGCGGCAGGTATGTTTATTGCCATGTTCGGCAGGGCATAAGGAGTGAAGAAAAATACTTGACGATGAAGAACAGGAGAAATGTCATGAAAAAGCTTATTTATATGATGGTTACATTATTTTTATTGACCCCGGTCGTTTCCTTTGCCGGTGGTTTCTTAGACGCACCCTTGCCTCCCGCCGAAGGGAAGGTCGTGAGCCGGACAGACAGTAAAATGGAAATGAGCTACGCTCTTCCTTATGATCAGGTGCTTGCCTATTACAAATCCACGCTTAAGGGGAGCGATTATGCGTTTAGAAACAGACCCAATGCGACCTATATCGAGGAATACACCGCAAAACCGTGGCATTCCATCTTGGTAACCAAAGTCGCCGACGGCAGCACCACGGTTACCGTTACGAAAGACAGCTGGACCTGGATTGTCGGCACCCTGACGCTGCGGTTTTTTGCCGTGTTCATCGTTCTGATCTGCCTGTACATTCCGCTGTCGATTCTGGGAATAGTCATGAAAAGACTGGATACCAAGAAGGCCGCCCTGAAAAGCGCCTAAAAACATCCGTATCTAACATGAAAAGGGCAATAGTGTTCACTTTTGCCCTTTTCATTTGTCCTCCTTGAAAGGGCTCTTTTCCCTCTTATCCGGGGAAATCCTACAGGCAGAAATGCCCCCCTTCCGAACAGGCCAGTCTGCAACGATTGTGTGCCGTATCATGATTCCGCCCATCATAAACATTTTGTATTTTTTATGTTGTAGCTTCTGTTAATTTGGCTTAAAAAGGTAGCGCTTATCAACGGAAGTTAATGGGAAAGCAGGGGATTATCCCGACAAATATGGAGGAATGATTATGGAACTGGATAATTTTACATTCGGTATGACGTTGCTGGTTGTCGGCATGGGCGGCACCCTGGTCACACTCGGGATCATGGCCATGGTCATGGCGGCCCTGGGGAAAATATTCCACGACAAGCCCGAAAAGGAGGGTTAACCCATGATCGATGCCATGATAAGCGGCTTGAGTGGATTGATTGTCGGTTTCCAGTACCTGGTGGTTGACTGGCGTAACCTGATCATGATTTTTGTCGGGTTGGGCCTTCTGTACCTGGCGATCAAAAAGGACTGCGAGCCCCTGCTGCTTGTACCCATCGGGTTCGGCTGCATTATCGTCAACATCCCCTTTTCCAACATCATGGGTGCGGAAGGATTCGTCAAAGTTATTTATGACGCCGGCATTGCGACGGAGTTATTTCCTCTGTTGATCTTCATCGGCATCGGCGCCATGACCGATTTCGGTCCCGTTTTAGCCCGACCCGCGACATTTCTCCTGGGCGCCTCCGGACAATGCGGTATCTTCCTGACCCTGCTTTTGGCCCTGGCCCTGGGTTTCCCAAAACTGCACGCCGTTTCCATCGGGATCATCGGCGCCTGTGACGGCCCGACGGCGATTTACGTAACCTCCAAGTATGCGCCGGAACTTCTGGGCGCCGTCGCCGTGGCGGCATATTGCTATATGTCCCTGGTGCCGATCGTTCAGCCTCCCATCATGCGCCTCATGACCACGAAAAGGGAACGCATGGTGGTAATGACGTCCCAGGCCAAACCCGTTTCCCAGACAACCAAACTGCTTTTCCCGCTGGTTATCACCATTTTAGGCGGTCTGATCGCCCCCATGGGCTTGCCGCTTTTGGCGACGATCATGCTGGGGAATCTGATGCGTGAGTCGGGTGTCGTGGCACGATTGACCAGGGCGTCGGAAAATGAAATCGCCAACGTGGTGACTCTTTTCCTGGGGCTTTGCATCGGGGCGACCATGTCCGGCCCTGCCTTCATCAAGCCGCAGACCCTGATCATTCTCGGTCTGGGCTTTGTGGCCATCTGCCTGGATACGGTTTGCGGTATCCTCTTCGGCAAATTTCTTTACCTGGTCTCCGGCGGCAAGGTCAATCCGCTGATCGGTTCGGCCGGTATTTCCGCGTTCCCGATGGCGGCCCGGGTCGTCCAGAAGGAAGGTCAGAAATGGAACAAGCGGAATTTCCTCCTTATGCACGCCATGGGCGCCAACGCAGGCGGCCAGGTGGGTTCGGTCATCGCAGCGGCGGTGATGCTGTCGGTCCTGGCGGGAATGGGGATCATCCCCCACTAAGTTAATGCGCAGCAGGGCTTGCATCAACTCTGGACAAAAACATCCATCATCAAGGGAGGGGCTTTATGCCCTTCCCTTTTTTTATCCCTTCTCCTGACGCCGCACCGGATATTCCCTCACAATAACCGTCATCCTCTTCTAACCGCACAGGGAAAGAAATGTTGGTTTGTTGAAACAAAGGGCCAGATGGTCCGGCTATTTACCGGAGCACCTGGCCCTGAATGGGGCATCTTAACTTAAATCAACCTTGTTTCTTGGGCACAATAGCCATCGGGCGAACCGGGCGCCGCTGCCGCGCCTGTGATCTTCAGGGGCAACGCAATAATGACGGCGCCATGGCGTTTTTTATGCCTTCGCTAACTTACGCCGCAGGTATTTCCCAATCCCCGGCTCCGACACGACCTTGTCGGCATCCACGGCAACCTTGCCGCCCTTGATCACCTTTGCCGGCCAGCCCTTCAATTTACGTCCCTGAAACAGGGAAAAGTCAGAGAAAGAGTATTCTGCTGCCGGATCCACCACCTTTTCTTTGTCCAGATCCAAAATCACCAGATCTGCATCCGAACCCACGGCAATTGTCCCCTTCTGTGGATAGATTCCAAACGCCTCTGCAGGAGTTTTTGTCGCTTTCTCGATGATCGTCGTCCACGGAATACCCCGCTTGTGGTAGCCTTCCGTCAACAAAACCGGAATGTGTGTTCCCACCACCGGATAGCCCGGCATCGCTTGCAGCAGGCTGTCGCCTTCAGCGCCTTTCAGCGCCTTCGCGCAGGAGACGTTGTCCGTCCCAAAGGTGCTGACGACGCCCTTCTTCACGGCTTCCCACAGCGCTTCCTGGGCGTCATTGCCTCGAATCGGCGGCAACATCTTCGCCATCTTGCCCATGGGATCTTCATTCGTCATCCCGCAGTAAGCCGAAGTCGTCTCAATGTAAATATTGTCCCGCCCTTCCTTGAACATCTCCGTTAACATCTCTGCCGCTTCCCGGCTCGACATATGCACCATGTACGCCCGGGCGCCTGTCTCCCGGGCAATATTTACAAACCGGCGTGCCGCATCAGCCTCTGCACCGGAGGGAGACGAGTTCGTCCAGTCTTTCAGCGTAGGATTCGGTATCGTCCCTACAGCCTCCCAGCCCGCGTCCACCTGCGCCTGATCCTCGCAGTGCACGCAACCAATCGCCGGCATCCCCATGGCTGCGACCTTGGTGAAGCCCTGGCGGATGAAATCATCCGGAACATTCGGGAAAATCCCCTTCACACCCGTCATATAAAATTTGAAATCCGTGATCCCGAACTGTTCGTAATACTGATCCATCTCCGCCATCTGCTGCGGCGTAAATATCGATACATGGAAAAACACGTCCGTCGAACTCTTGGCCTCCGCCGTCTGTATCGCACCCGGCAACATCGGCAGGTAGGACTCTCCGCCGCCTAAAAACACACCGATCGTTGTCACACCACCTGATAATGCGTAACGCGTTTCGGTCTCACACTCCCCCTCATAGGTTGAAAAAATCCCGAGATGGACATGCGGATCGATACAGCCCGGAATTACATACTTACCACCCGCGTCCACCACTTCCTTGGCTTCGGGCAGCAATTCATCCGCTGCAATCATGGCTACTTTTCCATCCTTGACCCCTACACCCGATTTTACCAACCCCACACCCGGAATGAACAGCGTTCCGTTCACGACCTTCAGATCCAACATAAATTTTCCTCCTTATTTTTTTTCAATTGAAATTGAAACCGGATTCCATGGAACCGTCAATTCCACAACCAGGTAATTATTTATCGGCCATATGGCTTTGACCGGTAACACATCGTTTTGAAACCTTGATCTTCCGTTTTTCCTCATCCGGAGGCTGAAGGCTCCGGTTTAATCAGATATCAATATTGGGCCTTTGATAATAGGTGCTTATACGATGCCTTCGTTTCTTCAAGTAAGAGAAAAATAATTTTATTGCTTCTGAATTGACCTATATTGAAGCCCGTGTTTAGTCAAGTAAAAATACTTTTTCCTGAAGGGCGCTTCGGCGTTTTCGGACATGCAGTCTTTTAAGAAAATACAACGCCTGTTCAAGAAGTTCGCGGACAACAAACACGCAAGTTCTTTTCTGCCGAAAAAGAAAATTCCCTATTAGAAAGAAACTTTCAGCCTTCATATCGCCCATGTTCAAGCTCGGACCAACTCACTGAAGTACGCCTGTCGGACAAAACCTGTCAAAACATTCAGTGACGCACCTACCGGTAAAAGAAAGGTTGTCGGATATCCGCCGCTATCCGGCGGTGATATGAATGCAATCAAAAGGGAGAACACCTTGGTATTTAACCTTAATATATTAAGGAAGGAAAGGGACATGAAAGACATTGAGGATTTTCCGGAGGTATCCCTCCAGGAAGTTGAAATCGCAGAACCCGCGATCTCGTTGACGAGGTCGGCTGATCCGCATGTTCAGGACGATATCGGCGAAATCATCGCCCAGGCCAGGCGCGAAAACCGGACCTATCTGATGGAACACGAGTGCAAGGAGATGCTTGAGATCCTGGGCATCGCCACAACCGGCTACCTGGTCGCCGGATCGGAAGACGAGGCGGTGGAAATGAGCCGGTCGATGGGTTATCCTGTCGTTTTGAAGGTGGTTTCACCGGACATCGTGCACAAGACGGATGCGGGGGGCGTCAAACTGAACCTGAAAAACGACGACGACGTGCGCGGGGCCTACCGGGAGATGATGCAAACTTTCAAATATCAGCACGTCATCGGCATTGCCGTGCAGAAAATGGCGGAACCGGGTCTGGAAGCGATTATCGGTGTGACCCGGGACCCGAACTTCGGGGCGGTGTTGATGTTCGGTCTGGGTGGCATCTTCGTGGAAGTGCTGAAAGACGTTACCTTCCGAATCCTGCCGGTTGCACGGGAGGATGTGGACACCATGATCGGAGAAATCAAGGGCCGTCGTCTCCTCGAAGGTTACCGGGGACAGGACGTGGATCGAGAGGCGTTGATCGACCTCATTATGAAGATATCCGATCTCGTTACGCTTTTCCCTGAAATCCGCGAACTCGACCTCAATCCGGTTTTTCTTTACCGGAAGGACAATGTCGTCGTTGATGCCCGGATGTTCATCGGCGATGCGGTCGAAGCGGCGACAAGAGCGCCCGCTCACGATCTGCACGACTTTTTCTATCCCCAAAGCATCGCCGTCCTGGGAGCGTCGGGCGTTCCGGGAAAGCTTGGCTATAACGTCTTCCGGAATCTCCTGTTCCATAACTTCCAGGGGAAACTTTATCCGATCAATGCCAAGGGGGAAGATGTTCAGGGCGTCAAATCCTATCGCAAAATCACCGAGGTGCCCGATCCGGTTGATCTGGCGATCGTCATCGTCCCCGCCGCCGTGGCGGAGGAGTCCATCGCGCAATGCTGCGAAAAGGGCGTCCAGTATATCGTCGTGGAGACGGCAGGATTTGCCGAAACGGGCGAAGACGGCAAACTGGCCCAACGCCGGATCAAGGCCATCATCGAAAAGACCGGCGCCCGTTTGCTCGGCCCCAACTGTTCCGGCACAATCAATACGCATCACAACATGGTCCAGTCCATCGGCCTGATTCAGGAAATGGGCAAAGGCAACATCGGCATGATTGCCCAGGCCGGCGTCTACGCGGCCGGCATCCTGACCGGACTCCGTCACGTCATGGATTTCGGCATCGTCGCCACCATCGGTAATAAAATGGACATCAGCGAAACGGACATCCTCGAATACCTGGGCACGGACGACCACATCGACGTTGTTTCCATCTACATGGAAGATGTAACGAGCGGACGACGGTTCATCGATGTAGCCAAACAGGTCACGGCGCGAAAACCGGTCATTGTACTCAAGTCCGGACGGACCGCCGCAGGGCAGAAGGCCGTCGCCTCCCACACGGCGTCCCTGGCCGGAAACGATGAAATCAACGCCGCCGCCTTCCGGCAAAGCGGCGTCATCCGGGCTCGGGATAACGAACACATGTTCGGCCTCATCAAGGCCTTTGCCCGCCAGCCCATCCCGAAGCAAAACAGCGCCCTGGTGGTCACCTATACCGGTTCCCTGGGCGTCGCCGCAACCGATACGCTTTACACGAACGGGATGCGACTGGCCGATCTGGAACCGGATCGGAAGGAACGGCTCCTGAAGCTTCTGCCGGATTATGTCAAGAACCTGAACCCCGTCGATTTTTCCTTCAGCATGGACGCGGAGCAGTTAATCCGGACGCTGCAACTGGGAATTGACAGCAACGATGTGGGTGGATTGATCGCGGTGCTCCAGGGAGAAATCCTCGGCTCCTTCCTGGAACCCTTGAAATCGCTCGATTATAAAGGGAAACCGATCCTGACCTGTGTCGCCTGCAGGGAATTCATGATGGAAGACGTCATCGCTTTTGAAAAGGCGGGATTCCCGGTGTATGCAACGGTCGAAGCGGCAACGGAAGCACTGGCAACCCTGTACCACTACGGCCGGTATCGGACGGAACAAAAGAATCTCTGAAATCCCCAAAAGACTCCCTCTTCCCTTTACTGTTTCTGCCTCCCGAAGGGAAGGGGGAGATCGCTTTTCTCCCCGCCGGGAAGGTAGGGTTTGAGCAGGGCCGTCCCTAAAGCGACGTCCTGTTGAATCTGTCGCACCAGGTCATCCGTTGAGGGGAAGCGCAGCTCATCCCGGAGGCGCTCAATAAAATAGACCTGCAGAGTTTCGCCATATATTCCCCCTTGAAAATCAATAAGATGGACTTCTATCGTCCTATCACCGTTGCCGAATGTCGGATTGTAGCCGATATTTAAAACCGCCGCATATCTTGTTCCGTGCAACAGGACAATGGCCGCATAAACCCCGGTGCGAGGGACCAGCACCTTTTCCGGGTCCAGGTTGGCCGTCGGAAACCCCATGTCCCCGCCTCTCTGATGTCCCTTGACAACGGTCCCTTTCAGATTATAGGGACGGCCCAGAAAATCGGCCGCATTTTTAACCTGCCCATCGAGAATCAGGTTCCGGATCAGGGTGCTGCTGATAACCGTATCGTGGAACTTGACGGCATCGATCACCGTCACACCGAAACCCAGTTCTTTTCCATATGCTTCCAGGAACTGCTGCTTTCCTTCCTTACCGCGGCCGAACGTATAATCATGGCCGATAAAAACCTTTTTCACACGAAAGCGCTGCCAAAGCACATCACAGATAAAAGACCGCGCCGTGGTCTGGGCGTACTCCAGGGAAAAGGGGATGAGGAAAACCGCATCAATCCCGATTTCTTCCAGGATAGCCATCTTTTCCTCAATGGTTGCAATCAGGTAAAAGGGCCGCCGGTCCGGATGAAGCACCATTTTGGGATGGGGATCGAATGTAATGACCACGGCCCGGGAACCGACCTGCCGCGCCTCCTCAATGATCTGGTTGAAGATGTAACGATGCCCGACGTGGACGCCGTCAAAGTTACCGATCGTCACATAGGCATCGTAGAATTCGGGGGTGATTTCCTCAAGGGATTTGAAGATCTTCATGGGTTGAGATATTTTCGTGAGCCTCCGTATTTGCGCCCTACCATAGCACTAACGTCAGCAATTTCAAGCTCATTTTTGCCTTGACAAGCATTCCGGCGATGGGTATAGAGAACCAGCGTGCCGAAGTGGCGGAATTGGTAGACGCGCTAGGTTCAGGGTCTAGTGGGCGT
>CAYOYJ010000039.1:0-17781 GCA_964408155.1 uncultured Syntrophales bacterium | reverse complement strand
GCCGAACCGCCGACCAATTCCGGCAAAATTTTGGCCAGTTCCTGCATGATTCCTTCACCGGTCTTCCGGGTCGCCGCAGGTTTCGTATCGGGACCGAAAACGGGCAGGACCGCTTCCCAGTTCGCGGGCAATTCGCCTTTGATCATCCGTTCGAATTCCAATGCTTCGGTGTTGAAAGATGCCTTGTAGGCGTTAAATTTCTTTTCCCAGTCGGCCTGGACGGTCGTCCCTTTGGCCACAGACGTACGGTAATGATTGAGGACGTTTTCCGGAATATAGAAAGCGGGTTCCGCGGGCCAGCCGAGACGGGCCTTCGTCGCGGCCAGTTCCTCCGACCCCAGGGGCGAACCATGGGCCTCCGAGGTGCCCTCCTTGGTCGGAGCGCCGCAGCCGATCGTCGTGCAGATGGAAATGAAAGACGGCCGCCGGATGTCGCCTTTCGCCTCCCGAATGGCAGCGTCCACGGCGTCAATGTTGTTTCCCTCGTCCACATGGAGGACCTGCCAGCCGCAGGCGGCAAACCGGGCCTTAACGTCTTCCGTAAAAGTCATAGCCGTCGAACCGGCCAGGGAAACGTGGTTATTGTCGTAGAGCATGATAAGCTTCCCGAGCCCCAGATGCCCCGCCAGGGCACAGGCCTCGAAGGCAACGCCTTCCATGAGATCGCCGTCGGACGCCAGAGCATACGTATAATGATCCACGATGACATGACCGGGACGGTTGAACCGGGCTGCCAGATAGGCTTCGGCGATGGCCATGCCGACGGCGTTGCCGATTCCCTGGCCCAAAGGACCGGTCGTCACCTCCGCGCCCGGCGTATGGGGAAATTCCGGATGACCGGGAGTCTTGCTCCCCCACTGACGGAAGGCTTTGATATCGTCGAGGCTCAGGTTGTAACCTGTCAGGTGCAGAAGCGCATAAAGGAGCATGGACGCGTGGCCTGCCGAAAGAACAAAGCGGTCCCGGTCCGGCCACTTTGGATTCTGTGGGTTGTGCTTCAGGTGCCGCATCCAGAGCGTGTACGCCATCGCCGCCGCCCCCATGGGCATGCCCGGGTGGCCGGACTTGGCCTTCTCGATAGCGTCGGCGGCCAGAAAACGGATGGTATTGATGCACTTGTCCTGAAAATCGGTTGAATCGTTCATGGGTTTCTCCTCGTCGAAAATCAATCATTTTGGGGGCGTATATACTCCATTGGAAACGGTTAAACAAGAAATTCTGTACATGACATGTGTTCTTTTTTTCCGCCGCCGTCGGATGGAATCATGTCCCAGTTACCCGGCTTTCTTCCATTTTCCGCAAAAATGGTTTATAGGAAAGCCGTCTTCCGTTATACCTTGCCGCAAAAATGAAGGGGGAACTAATGATGGAGAAAACGACTCGCACCTCAGACCTGGAAGGATTGACCCTGCTGGGCAACAAAACCGAACCCGTTCGGAAGCTGGAGACCTTTCCCAATCACCATCCGGAACGGGACTACACCGTCACCATGGAAACGGAGGAATTTACGACCCTCTGCCCCCTCACGGGCCAGCCGGACTTCGCCAGAATTTCCATCCGCTACATCCCGGATCAGAAGATCCTCGAATCCAAATCTTTGAAGCTGTATCTCTGGTCCTTCCGCAACCAAGGTTCCTTCCATGAACACCTGACAAACGTGATTCTTGACGATGTGGTGACCGCTCTGGCCCCCCGTTTCTGCAAGGTGACGGCGTGTTTCGCCGTCCGAGGCGGCATTTCGATCACCATCGAGGCGGAATACAGTAAGTAGCCGCACCTCGGAAGAGGGGCTTACCGCATCTTTCGCTTCCTCGAATGAATACGGTCAAACAAACGTCCCTCAGGTTTCAGTGCAAACGTCATCGGACGCGCATTTCAAAAGTTGGCATTTCTCCTGGTAATTTTCCAGCAAGGTGCGCAGCCAGACGGGCAAATCCCGTTTTTCATAGGTGTCCATGTTCATGCATACCGTAACGTTCCGCCCTTCCGTGACCACCTTGTTCGGTTCCTGAGCGCGATAAACATTGTAGCCCCAGGTGACGGATGTGCTGCCGATGTTCAGCACATGCACTTCCACAAGCAGATGGTCGCCGTAGCGTAATTTCCGGCGGAAATCCGCCTCCAGGTGGACCGTTGGAAACCCGATGCGGTGCTTCCGCAAGAGTGTCGAGTAATCAACACCGAGTTCCATGGTGAAAAAATCCTCCAGCGCCACGTGAAAATAGTGGACAAAACGGGGATAGTAAACGATGCCCGCATTATCGATGTCGCTAAAGCAAACCTTTAAATGAGCCTGAAACGGCATGATTTTCCGTATCTCCTTATTGACATATCACAAGATATCACAAGAAAACGACTGAGGCAGTATAACATATTTATTAAATCATTTCGATTTGTCTCATCAATTTTCCCAACCGGCGTCGTTACAGTGGGGCCGCATCAAGTATCCGCTGGATTTCGGCGCGGTCATATTTCCCGGTTGGTGTAACGGGAATTTTGTCGACCTTCACAAAGCGGCGGGGTATGGCATAGGGCTCGACCAGGGCTGTCATCTTCTGCCTTAAAGTCCCCGGATCGTTTTCCGTAACTACGAGGGCCGCCAGATCAGCAGGACGACCTTGGCCGATGGGTATCTGCACGAGCAGAGCATCCCGTACACCCGTGATCTTCATCATCTTTTCCCGGATTTCCGCCAGATCGACTCTTTTTCCACCGATCTTGACCACGTCATCGGCCCGTCCTTTCAGGACGAAACATCCCGGACCATCCTTTACAGCGCGATCGGCGGTAATAAAAAACCCTTCCGCATTACGGGGTAAGGAGGGAGAAATAAAAGGGGATTGAACCTGAAGACGGCCGTCGATTATCCGCCACTGCACCGGGTCAAGACCATGCCAGGCATCTCCGTCGGTTCCCCGGCTCCGGGTGGCCACCCCTCCCGTTTCCGTCGATCCATAAATTTCATTGACATCGAGTCCTGCATTCTCCCGAAAATAATCGGCGTCACCGGGGTCCAAGGCGCCGGCGGAAGAAAAAGCGAGGCGCAGGTGATGCTGCTTCAGAAAATTCCCCTTGAGAACTCGATAACAGGCGGGAACGCTGACCAGGACGGATGCTTTTGCCTCCCGGGCAATCTTCATAATCTCCCGTGGAAAGACATAAATCCCATCCAGAATGCGTGCGGATGCGATCAGGGGGATGAGTACCGAAAAAAGCAGTCCGTAAATATGCTGGGGCGGCACGGTCGATAGGAAGATATCCTCTGCCGTGATGCCGAAACGGGCAATCATGTAGCGTGCTTCCGCAATCATGTTCCGGGCCGTTTTCGCCCAGACTTTAGGGGTTCCCGTTGAACCGCCCGTGAAGAGCATTAAAAACGGTTCATCGGCATCAATACCATTATGAAAAGAGGCGGGCGCCATCTCTTTCAACATGAACGGGAGAATCACCTGCGACTTCTCTGGAAAGTCGCCCGGATGATCGGCCAGGATTGTGGACACGGTTACCGTCTTCAAAACCTCTTCCACCGCTTGTCGGGAAAAAGCATAAGGAAGAACCAGACGAGGGCCGCCAGAAAGAGCGGCAAGAAAAGCCGCCGCCAGGCAGGTCTTATTCTCCGTGCACAGACAGAGCAGGGGGCGGTTCTCCATTTCGGAGCGTCCCAGGCATCTGATCCCCGCCGCGAGCCGATGGATTGTATGGTAGGTTGGACCATGAACAACAAATTCCCGCTCCGCCGTCTCGAGTTCGGAGAGAAACTCTGAGGTCCATGTCGCGGCGGAGACGCTGTCTGTTGGCGCATTCAAATCTTTCATATCCTACTGCCGCTTTCCTGATTGTATTCAAGAGATACGACCGGCAGGAGGCCGGATCGACAATTCCCTTGACATCTTTCATCATTTCCCATTTATTATGCGGCCGTCTCTTAACACATTTTATCATCCTTGAACATGTGGAAAAAAAGGTCCTTTTTTGATACAGGAAGGCAGCTTGTTCACCCGGAGGGAAAATGGTCGAACGTCCTCCGCTTATGCGAACACTTTGAAGACCGGAGGACGGCGTGACGTATCCGATAGCAATTGAAGCCCTGATCCCCCATCGGGACCGGATGAAGCTCATCGATGAAATTGCGGATATCACAGAGGATCAGGCAATCACCAGGACGATTGTTACCGACCGATTGCCCCTCTATGGAGACGATCATGTTGATGCCCTGATCATCATCGAAATCATCGCCCAGACGGCAGCGGTTCAGGTAAGCTGGAAAAAAGGGACGCCCGGGAAGAGCAGCGGCGGCGGACTCCTTGCGGGCATAAAAAACGCCGATTTTTTTGTGGAGCGGATTCCTCGTCATACAATCCTGACGACCACCGTAAAACCTCTGTACAGTGCGGATAATTACACGGTTCTGGAAGGTACGGTTCAGGCGGGCGGCGCAACGGTCGGCCGTGTGCAAATCCAGGTCATTCGATTTGAAAATGATTAGGAACCATGTCAACAGCGGCAAAGGAGCATGAACATGAATGAAGAACAGGTCGCCCTGGTGACGGGAGGGAGTCGCGGCATCGGCCGGGCTATTGCCTTGGAGCTGTCCCGGACCGGATACCGGGTAATTATCACCTATAAGGGAAATGATGCGGCGGCGGAAGAAACCCTTGCCCTGATCCGGGAAAAAGGCGGTCAGGGGGAAGCGGTCCGTTTCGACGTGGCCGATACGGGAGACACAACGGCTAAAATGGAAGACATCCTTTCCCGGTATCAGCATATCCGGGTCCTCGTCAACAACGCCGGCGTTACCGCCGACAGCCTGTTCATGATGATGTCCGAAGAAAACTGGGATACGGTGATTCAAACCACCCTGAAGGGGTTTTTCAACATCACGAAGCCGGTTATTCAAAAAATGGTCAAGAATCACCAGGGCTCGGTGGTGTCCATCTCCTCCGTGTCGGCCGTGATGGGAAACCGGGGTCAGGTCAATTACGCCGCCGCCAAATCCGGTTTGATTGCAGCAAGCCGGGCTCTTTCGTCGGAGGTCGCCCGCATGGGCATCCGGGTGAATGTTGTGGCGCCCGGGCTCATCGATACGGAGATGATTAAGGACGCTCCCGTCGAACGCATCAAGGACGTGATCCCCATGGCCAGGCTGGGTAAGGCGGAAGAGGTGGCCAAAGTCGTCCGCTTCCTCTGCTCGGATGACGCCTCCTATATCACGGGACAGGTCATTTTTGTCAACGGCGGCATGTGCTGAGGCGGAGAAGCCTCAGGAAAAGAGCATCTTGCCGGACGACGGCAAGCCATGAAGGTTATTCATGACTACACGGTATAAGGTAAAAAAACAGCTTCTCACGTCGGCCATACTCCTGATCTGCTTCGGTCTGGTCGGCTGGGGAGAAACCTGGGAGGATATCCGGCGGGACAGTGCGGACATTGTCTCCATCAAGGCCGAATTCAACCAGTATAAGCACTTGAAAATCCTGACGAAACCCCTGGTCTCCCAAGGCAGGTTTTATTTTCAGAAACCGGATTCGATCCGCTGGGAATACAGTACTCCCGTCAAGAGCATTCTCCTGATGCACAAGGGAAACGTCAAACGCTTCACGCAGGGAAGCCGGGGGCTTGTTGAGGAGGCGAGCGGGGCGTTGTCGTCCATGCAGGTGGTCGTTCAGGAAATCGGTCTTTGGAGCCAGGGCCGCTTTACGGAAAGCGATCATTTTCAGGCGGCGCTGAAGGGCGGCAAGGACGGGAAAATTATCCTGACGCCCAGGGAAAAAGCATTCGCGGCCATGATCGCCCGGATTGAGATCATTCCGTCCCCACAGCAAAAGGGGGCCATTAAGTCGGTAAAAATTGTCGAATCCGAAGGCAACTATACCCTGCTGAAATTTACGAACGTTAAAATGAACGAAAAGATCGCCGGATCGGTCTTTCGGGATGCCTCATGAAACGAAAAGCACCCGCGGCGCGTCTTTTTTTCCTGGGGAGCCTGCTGGTCCTGCTCGTTTCCTGCGGCCATCTTGCGGAAATGAAAAAGCTGAACCCGGCAACCGACCAACTCCTGTTAGAGGTATGCGGAAGTCCTTTTGTTAAAACCCCTCATCGTTTTATTCACGCGATTGAGGCGACTTTTCCCGGGGGCCGTTCGGCGACGATGCTTGGGGTAACCGTGGTGGATCCAGACAGGCAAGCACTTCACAGTGTTCTCATGACCCTGGAGGGGCTGGTTTTGTTCGACGGGGAATCAGACGGCGCCACACTTTCCGTCAACCGGGCGGTTGCACCCTTTGACAAGGAGCCGTTTGCACAAAACATGATGGACGATGTCCGGCTGCTGTTTCTGGCCCCCGCCTCTCCGGATCCCGAACACGGTGTCTTGAAAGACGGCACAACCCTTTGTCGTTTTAAGGGCAACGCCGAAGAAACGGTGGATGTTCTGATTCGTCCGGATCGCACCTGGAAAATCGAAACCTATGTGACGCCTTCTCAGCCGCTTCGGGAAATTATGGCATCGAAACTCACCGGGGATATTCCCGGAGATATTGCGTTGCAGGGTTATACCCCTCGGGTTTACACCCTGCATTTGAAATTGATCAGTGCGGAACCTGTTTCTGTCGGAAGCAAACCAACAGAGACGGGAGAGGAAACCGATAACGAATAACGGAACCATCCAGCACCACCGCAGGTGGTTAAACTCAGGAAACCATATGAAATTTAAGCTCATCTATCCGAAGTGGCGGAAACTTTCCCGGCAGACGGAATTTCATCTACCCCCTCATGGCCCCGTGGTTTTTGCCGCCACCATCCCGCCCGACTGGGATGTCGAATTCACCGACGAAAACGTGGAAACGCTTCAGCTCGATGATTCACCCGATTTTGTCGGCATTTCCATGATGCTGACCAGCCAGGTGAAACGGGGCTGGGAAATCGCAGACGCCTACCGCAACCGAGGCATCAAGGTTATGTTCGGCGGGATCGCCACCATGCTCCATGCCGAGGAGACCATGCTCCACGCCGATTCGGTTTTTCTGGGGGAGGCGGAAGGGCGCATGGAAGGTGTTTTTGAGGATTTCAGGCAAAACCGCCTCCAAGAACGTTATGATTATATGAACAATTTCCCGTCGGATGACCTGATCGGCACAGCCCGACGCAGCATCCTGAAACGGGAGTTGTACTATTACAAAGGCGTTCAGATGGTTGATCTGGTTCACGCTTCGCGGGGCTGCCGCTTCAACTGCTATCCCTGCTGTGTCAGTTTCCTGGGAGGCAGAAAATTCCGACCCCGTCCCTACGATAAAGTTGTCGCGGAGATCGCCGGCATCGACAACAACCGCCTATTTATTGTGGACAATTCCCTTGCCCAGAACAAAACTTGGGAAATGGGGCTTTTCCGGGAAATGATCCCCCTGAAGAAAAAATGGTGCTGCCATCCCATTGAGGATGACGACAGGGTCCTCGATCTCGCCGCTCAGGCGGGAGCCTGGTATGTATATCAGGCGATTTACGACACATCGGAACGTATCCGCAGTCGTATCCGTCGTTACAAGGATCATGGGATCGCCGTGGAAGGCACGATTCTCCTGGGCCTCGACGGCCAGACGGAAAACGATATCCGGCGTCTGGTGGACTTCCTGCTGGAAATTGAACTTGACCTGGCCGAATTTACAGTCCTGACACCATTCCCCCATACCCGGACCTTCGACGACTACCAGAGGGAGGACCGCATCTTTTCTTATGACTGGAACGATTACACGGCGGATAAAGTGGTCTTTCAGCCGGACAAAATGTCGCCGGAAAAACTGCAGGAGCTTTACTACTATGCCTGGGACACATTCTACCAGGACGAACCGCAACCATACAAGATGTTCAAATTGCTTCAGAAAGTGGCAGTCAGGGAAAAAGCCGACGGTACCTACCGGGGTAGAAGGCGGGACCTGATCGAACATCGGTTCGGTAGAAAGGAAGAAAGTTCTGGAGATCTATCATGAATAAGGTCAAGAAAAATGAAATCACCGTCGGCCGGGAGAATCTGCCCCTGGAGGCGTTTCTCGCCGTGGCCCGAGAGCAGGTATCCGTAAAACTGAGTGGCGACCGCGCCTTCCGGCAGGGGCTCCGCCGCAGTGTTGAGATGCTGAAAAGCGCCATTCATGACGGTATTCCCGTATACGGCGTTTCCACGGGATACGGGAAATCCTGTGGTATCCGCCTGACCCGGGATCAGGTGCTGAATTACCAGGGGGCCAGCCCTGTTCGGTTTCACGGTTGCGGCACAGGCGAACCGATTGGTATTGAAGCGACTCGGGCTGCCATGCTTTGCCGCCTGGTCTGTCTGTCGCGCGGTTATTCGGCAGTGACACTCGGCCTTCTCGAACAGCTTGCGGCGTTTCTTAACTTGGGCATTACACCCGTCGTCCCCGCCGAGGGCTCCGTAGGCGCGTCAGGTGATCTGACCCCCATGTCCTACGTGGCGGCAACCCTTTCGGGGGAGCGGGAGGTTTTCTACAGAGGGCGACGCATGCCCGCCGCTGAGGCGCTGCATAAAGCCGGCTTAAAACCATACCGGTTCGCCCCCAAGGAAGGCATCGCCATGTTGAACGGCACGTCCACCATGACAGGTCTGGCGATTCTGGCGGTCGAACGGGCCGGCCGTATCCTGGAAGCGAATATTGCTGCGACGGCCCTGACGGTTCACGCTCTGAAGGGAAAAGCCCTGCACTTTCATCCTACGGTCGGTGAAGCCAAACCCCACCCGGGACAGATTTATGTCGCCCGGCGACTAACCGATTTGCTCCAACTGGAGGGAAGCAGCACAGATCTGGAATCCCAGACCCAGGAAAACCTCCAGGATCCCTATTCCCTGCGGTGTGCCCCGCAGATCGCCGGTGTTCTCTACGATGCCCTGACCTGGATCCGCCAGTGGGTCGAAACGGAAGCGAACAGCGTCAACGACAATCCCATTTTCGATCCTGAAACAGGTCAGCCGCTGATGAACGGGAATTTCTACGGGGGACACCTGGCCTTCGCCATGGATGCCCTGAAGACTGCCGTGGCGTCCGTAGCGGATATGTCGGACCGGCAGATTGCCCTTTTGGTCGACCCTCTGCTGAACCGAGGTTTACCCGGCGATCTGGTCGGCGTCAAGGGTGAATTCTCTGTCTTTCATCACGGTTTCAAGGCCATGTCCCTGTCCGCTTCCGCCCTGGCCGCGGAGGCTCTCAAACTGACGATGCCCGCAGGTTCCTTCTCCCGCTCCACCGAATCCCACAACCAAGACAAGGTCAGCATGGGCACCATTGCAGCCCGGGACGCCGAACGAGTCTGCACCCTGACGGAGAGAACCTTGGCCATTCATTTGCTGGCCGCCGCCCAGGGTTGTGAAATCCGGGGACATGTGGACCGGCGATCAAAGCTCCGCCTCATTTACAGCCAAATCCGAAAGCACTCCGCCCCCCTGGTCGAGGACCGCGAAATGGACCGGGATATTGAGGCCCTCGCCCGGTGTATCGCCGAAGATCATTTCTGGAGGGCGACGCCATGAGCACGGGGGAAGCCAAATGGGCGGAAAGCCGTCATCGGGTGGCCTTTTACGACCTGGACCCGATCCAGGTGGTATGGCATGGTAATTACTTGAATTACTTTGAAAATGCCAGGACGACCCTTTTTAATACCAATGGAATCGATCTTTACGAATTCTATGTCCGGGAAGGGATTGTTTTTCCCATCATCAAGACATCAACCAAGCATATCATTCCCCTGCGTTACCATGATGAATTTATCTGCCGGGCCACCATCGCCGATGCCCGGGTTAAAATTGTCGTGGATTTCGAAATCCGCAAAGTTGACGGTCCCCAGATCTGCACCCGGGGGCGGACGGAACAGGTTGCCGTCAAGACACCGGAGATGGAAATGCTCTTTTCCGTCCCGGAAGAGATCCGGAAGGCGCTGGGTTTCTGGCCATGAACGAGATATTCCGGCAGGCGTTGGTCAGCGGTTGTGAAAGCCTCACCGCCGGGGCCGATTTGCTGGACCGGATCAACGTCTTCCCCATCGCCGACGGTGATACGGGACGGAATCTAGTCATCTCCCTATCTCCCCTGCGCCGTATGGGACGCAATATCCACGATCTGAAAAAAGATTTACTTCTTTCGGCCCGGGGCAACTCAGGAAATATCGCCGCACCATTTTTCCAGGCGTTCATAGAAGGGGATACTCGGGAAACCCTCTCCGGTGCCATCAGGAAGGGCCGTGACCAGGCATGGCAGGCCGTACCAGATCCCCGGCCGGGGACCATGCTCACATTCTTAGATGCCTTGGCTGATCTGTTTCATGATCCCCAATCTTTTCAAAGCCACCCGGAATGTCTCCACCGGCTTCAAAACACCGTGAGGCTTACGGTCAACCAGCAGCCGAAACTCCGGCAGGCGGGTGTTGTCGATGCGGGCGCCTTGGGCTTATACCTTTTCTTTGAAGGCTTCCTCTCAACTTTCACGGGTTTCGCCTTGATCATGTCACCCGTCACGGCTACGTTCGGCAATCTGGTGCGCCTTTCATCTGCATACCGGAACGAACCGGAAAACGGTTACTGCGTGGATACGATCCTGAAGACAGGCGCAGACAGGGAACAAGTGGAAGCCTTGCTTTCCTCCCTGGGAGAGTCCGTCGTTGTCGCTCGGGGAAGAAATTGCCTCAAAGTTCACTTCCATACGGACAATCGGGAGGCGTCCCGGACACGCTTGAGCCCGCTCGGCGAAATCCTCGGCTGGGAGGAAGACGATCTTTTCCGCCAGACGCTGGTTTTCAACAGGCCGCGAAAACGCGGTCCGATTCACATCATGACCGACGCCGCCGGTTCTTTGACCCGGGAAGAGGCAAAGGACTGGGATATCACCCTTCTGGACAGTTACATCACTATCGGGGATCAAAGCCTGCCGGAAACCTACGTGACACCCGAGGCGCTCTATAAAGCCATGCGTTCCGGAATCCGGCCGTCCACTTCACAGGCATCGGTCTTCGAGCGTCATCGGCATTACGCCAATGTCATGGCCACCTACGAACGCGTTCTGTATCTCTGTGTCGGCTCAGCCTATACGGGGAACCACCAAATCGCCATGGGATGGAAAAAAGATCACGATCCCGACAACCGCTTGACCATCATCGATACCGGGGCCGCCTCCGGCCGCCTTGCCGTCCTCGTCCTGGCCACAGCGGCGCTTGCGGAAAAGGCGCACAGAGAGGAAGATGTGATTGCCTTTGCCCGGAACGCCATCCAACTCGCCGAGGAATATATTTTTCTGGACCGCCTGGAGTATCTTGCCGCCGGGGGACGTCTCTCAAAGACGGGGGCTTTTTTCGGGGACATGCTGGGGATGAAACCGGTGGTGACCCCCATGGCGGATGGCGCACGAAAAGCAGGGCTCTGCCGTAATAGAAAAGATCAGGAGGCTTTCGCCCTGAAGGCCCTGTCGAAATCGATCGAACCGGATACAAAAGCCCTGATCATGCTCGAATACTCAGACGATCCGGTCTGGGTGGAGCGCTTCGCCGATCAAGTCAAGATCCTGTATGCCCGGGCCCAAATCATCGTTCATCCACTGTCGCTTACCTCCGGCGCCCACATGGGCCCCGGCACCTGGGCCGTGGCGTATCTCCCGGACTTTCCGGAATAACCTTCCCTTTTTCACCGTTTCCATCGCATAGTGTGAAAAGGATTACAATATTCCATACTTTTATGTTCTTGACACGCTCCGGCCTTCTTCATATAATGGCCCCCGTCGAAGCGATCATTAAAAACACGAATGACAGATATGGCCACAATTCTTTCCAAAAACATTCTATGAAGCTGAGGTGAATCATGAAAAAGACCTGCGGTTGCTTAATTGTCATGTTAATTCTTCTTCTGTCATGGCAAACGGGCTTTGCCAAGAATGAGCAAATCAAGGCAAACGATTTTTTCCAAAAGGGAATCGCCTATGAAAAACAGAAAGTCTACGGTGAGGCGATCAACATGTTCACGGCTGCCATCGAATACGACCCATCCTTTGCCGAGGCTTACCTGCATCGGGGAAAAGCACGCCGGATTTATGAAATCTCGGCGGTCCGGGAGACGCTGGATGATTTCTCCGCAGTTATCGCTTTAGTGCCGGAAAATGCGGAAGCTTACTACCAGCGCGGTTTGGTGAATGAGTATGCCATAAACAATGAGGCAGCCAAATCTGATATGACCACGGCAGCGGGTCTCGGCCATGCAGGCGCCCGGCAGTGGCTTCTGGCTTTGAGTAACAAGAAAACAGCGCCTGCTCAAGCTCCGGCAGCAGCGCCGGTGTTGACGCCGGTCAGCAAAGCCGCACCGGTTACGCAACAGGGTTTTGACTTGGCGGATTATCTGTCGGGCGGGAAGCAATCGATTGTGTACTTTGATTTCAATCAGGATGTAATTAAACCCGAAGGCATGGCCCTTCTGGACGAAGTTGCAATCGTTCTTAAAGGAAAAATGCCGGCGGCGGTGATTGTGGTGGTGGGACATACGGACAACACCGGTTCTGAAAAATACAACGCCGGTCTCTCTCTGCGGAGAGCTGAAGCCGTTCGGAATTATCTCACAACAAAACATGGTATCGCCCCTGCCCGGATCAACACGGAAGGGTACGGCGAAATGGCTCCGGCAGATACCAATGAAACCGAAGCCGGGCGAGCGCATAATCGCCGGGCTGTCCTGACGGGCATCCAAAAATGAGCATCCGGCGACGTTTTAAGCTCTCCGCATCGCGTCTCCACGCGTATGACAGTAAAAGGCCTCCTGTCGAAAAGCAGGGGGCCTTTTAATGAGGGATATTCGATAGATAAATAGATTAAAAGGAGGATAATCATGGCGGAAAAAAATCAGGTTTATAAATGTACAATGTGCGGCAATATCGTTGAAGTACTCCAGGGAGGGAACGGCAAACTGTCGTGTTGCGGTCAGCTCATGGTTCTCTTGAAGGATGACGAAGCAAAAGCCGCCAAGGGAAAGTAGGCGGGAAGAATCAGGATAATTAAGGCTTTTTTGTCTTTTCAGAAAAGAGGCGCCGCCTGAGAAGGCAGCGGCCGGTTTTAACAACAAAGCTTTTCCCGACCGCAACAAAAGTTGAAGCCGGTGAAGACCTTTCCTTTTATCCGGTGATCAATAAAAAAGGCAGGGCCGGAACGGCCCTGCCTTGCGGTTTACACATGATTAATAACGTCTAATGCTGGATTTTTCTGCGTACACCAAACAGCCCCAGCAGTCCCGCGCCAAACAGCCAGACGGCCGCCGGAAGGGGAACCGGGTTGGGCCCCGGCGGTGGTGATGCGCAAGTAAGCCGGCTGGCCGCCTTCGGCGCTGCCAAAGGTAAAGCCTGAATAGCCGGTAAAGTTGAAAGAATAGCCAGCTGTTGTACCACCCCCAGCCAAGATGCTTTTGAAAGAATCGGTGATGTCAAACGACTTCCAGCCGGTACCGCCACTGGCAAGTACAGTCCCGCCAGAGTTCAAGTTGCCGACATCGTCCCTGCCAGAGGTCCAGATATCGAGAATATCGATGTTGAGTGCGGCCGAGATAATTTCTGTGACCGGTACTGTAAAAGCATTTAAGTCGAAGTTTAATACCGTCCACGCTGAGTTTCCCCATCCCGGCTCATAGGAATGAGAAACCTGATTCGGGTTAGCATCAACTTTCGACCACACATCACTTCCACCATAATACCAGTTCCGATAATAAACCGTGTCTCCCGCCGCTGTTACCGCAATGTCAATTGTTGCTGCCCCCCCGGGAACGGATACCGCCAACAGCAAAAGAACCATGAAACTGAAAAGAACCTTTCGCATCCGTCACCTCCTGTTAATGTATTTTGAGGTAACCTGGCAGACTGCATGAGTTCCATGGCTTTCCGTCCCGGTCTCGCGACCGGTTTGGCTTTTCTCGGCGCTTTCTTTGCCATATTCGCCCCCGCATGTCAATTGTTATCTGACATATTTTTTAGAATATTATTTGCCAAACCGACAAGACCTCCTTATCAAAGATCTTTCATAGATACAGATCTTTTCATCGTTACGGGTCTATGATGAGCGGATTCGACCGGCGGCAAACTCCCGAGACCTTGTGTTATCTGCACCGTATCCAAAGAATATCTCCGAAGCCTTTCTATCCCTGACATAAAAATATCAATAAAATCAGATTTTTTTACGATGTCCTGCCGCGCTCGTGGAATCGCTTTCCAGCAGTGCTGCAATCCCCAAGTGAGTGCCCCATAATTTGCATGACAATAAAATACCATTTTCATTCCAACCACTTGTTTATTATTTGGTGATATGTTTGCTGTCGGAAATTGTTCATTGACAGAAAGGTGGGGTGTTTTCCGTAAGCTCTTCCCGCAAAAACGGCTTCAATCAAAGGGGGTAAAGCGGATCAGAATACGTTTGGAAAGCGTCCGCCCGTCACCAAAACGTACACTGCGCCGGTCACCGGTCCGGTCGCCAAGATCGTCATTCCCGGTCCGACCGTAACACACACTTATTCCCTGACGTTGCCAAGAGGATCCGCAGATGTATGATTAAACAAAGGAGCCCCGTGACAGGCATGGGGCTCCTAAATCATCGCTTTTTGAGATTTCAGATTTTTTGTATCGCTCCTGTTTTGCGTACTTCGGTCGAGTTCCTGTTTGACCGATATCCCAAGCTTCTCAAACGTGTACGGCTTTTTGACGTAAGCGCCCGCCCCAAGATCTTGTGCCTGCCTGACGCGATCCGTCTCCGAAAAACCGCTGACAATAATAGCTTTCTGGCCGGGATGGATTTCAAGAATCTTGCGATACGTATCAAGGCCGTCCATGCCCGGGTCCATGATCATGTCCAGCATGATCAGATCCACACGATGGTCCTTTAAATACTCACATGCCGCCTCGCCACCGGGCACCATCGTTACACGATAATTCAATCGCTCGAGTATCCCAGCCGCCAGCTCACGCTGAACTTTTATATCATCCACCACGAGAATGGATTCACCCCGTCCCATATAATCATTCATGGCAACCGGGACAGATTCTTTCATCAGCTCCTCCCGCGTTGCAGGGAAATACAGGGTGAAGGTGCTCCCCTTCCCCGTCCTGCTTTTCACGTCAATATAACCATGATGATCCTTGACCGTTCCCCAGACCACCGACAGGCCCAAACCCGTGCCGCTCCTGCCCATGACTTTTTTCGTATAAAAAGGTTCAAATATCCGGTTGATATCCTGCTCGGAAATACCCTCTCCGCTATCGGAAACGGTCAAAACCACGTAATCCCCCTCGGCGATTCCGTCATATCCTTGAACCGGCCTGTCCATATAACGATTTTGGGTGGCGATTGTCACCACGCCGCCGTCAGGCATGGCTTCCGCAGCATTGGAGACAAGGTTCATAATCGTCTTGGCAATATGGTGCGGCGAACCCTTGATATTTAGCGGCGCTGCATCAAGGCGGGTTGATATGTTCACGCTGGGATGAAAGGCTAAAATTCTTTCACATTCCGGCGTTTCCAGAAAATCACGGATCAGGCTGTTCAGGTTAACAACCTCTTGTAACTGAACGCCCCGTCTGGCAAGAGTCAGCATATCTTCGATAATGGCTGCGGCTCTTTTCCCAGCGTTCAGAATATGAGTCACATGTTCCCTGACCGGGTCGTCTTCATCGACTTGAAAAAGCAGCAGTTCGGAATACCCGAGCAAAACCCCCAGCACATTATTCAGGTCATGGGCCACGCCGCCGGACATCAGACCAAGGGCCTCCATCTTTTCCGACCGCCGCAGGCGCTCTTCCAACCCCCTGCGCTTTTCTTCCGTTTTTTTACGTTCGCCGATATCAATCAGAGACGCCACGCTTTTGCGAGTATTCGGTATAATATCGACGGTTAAATACATATCCCGGATTTGCCCGTTTTTATGCATCAAACGGAATTCGCAGCTTTTCTCCGCCAGTTTATTATCGACCCGTCGCAGTTTGTGCTGCTCAATCATTCGCGCCAGATCGTCGGGGTGAACAAACTCTGTCCACTTTCTTTTTCCTTCGGTTTCCTCACGTTTGTAACCGGTCAGATGCTCAAACTCTGCATTGACAAAGGAAATCGTCTTATCTTCTTCCACAATCAGCATGCCGGTACCGGTATTTTCGAAAATACTCTGGTACCCGGCTTTGCTTTCCCGCAGCTCCTTTTCCGCCTGCTTGCGTCTTGTGACATCACGGATGGTTTCAATCGCCCCGACAATGGCTCCGTCGCTATCGCAGAGCGTCGTAGCTCTGGCCGACAAATATGCGCCCCTGCCTCCGTAAAGATTAGGGATGAATCCCTCCGCGGCCAGCATGGAGCCCTGGCGATTGATTTCTCCGAAGCCTGTAAAACCATTTATCATCGCTTCATCCGTCAGAAGAGCGAGATTGATGAGCACTGGTTTTCTCTCCCTGTAAAAGGGAAGCGCATATTCATAATCGCCTTGGCCGACCATCTCCACCGCTTTGACACCCGTCATCTTCTCCATCGCACGATTCCAGGCGATTACTTTACCTGCTTTGTCGATCACAAAGGTGGCGTCGGGCAGGAAATCGATGATCTCCGCCATCTGGCGCTGAGACTCCTCAAGCGCCTTCTGCGTTTTCTTAAGCTTGCCGATGAGTTCGGACAACGCTTCGGTTTCCCGCAAACGGATTACACCGTTTTCCCGTGACAGCCGTTTGAAGTAGGCGATCTGTTTCACCGCCTCTTCAAGATCCGTCATTAAACCCGCTTTTGTCTTATCCGCCATAAAGTTACCTTTCTGTCATCACCCACAGAGCGCCGGTCCAGTCCAACCCTCTACTCTTGCCGAGCAAAGGCGCCACTTCCACACCGGAATAGAAACCCAGCAGCGGAATGTCTCTTTGTTTAAAAATCTCGCATATTATATCGGCCTCCTCATGAATGGTCTCCGACATGCGGGCGGTTCTTCCAGCGCGGTCGATGTAAAATCCGAAAGCCGGTTTCCGCCCATCTTTTTCGATCCGCTGCATCAAATCAGAACATTTTTTCCGGGCCGACTCCATCATTTTACTGGAATCGCGCAGCATGAACAAAAATTCCGTTCCCACTTCCAGGTCCGGTTCAAATATGACGATGCCCTTTGCGTCGGGTAAGGCACCCGTGATCAGCCGGTTGACATACTCCTCTTCCTTATGATCCCCGTATCTGTCGCCGTAATTCACACCGATTGTGAGACGTTTGACGGGGATCTGCTTCCGCCAGGTTTGATTGCCGTATACCGCATCAATCAGTTCAACAACAGGCTGTCCATCGACTTCGTAAATGAAAGCCCCGTCCATCTTCGTAATCGTATGATAGATACCATCCAAGGGGGTTGTCCCATGCATGATCTGATAGTAATGGTGATAATCGCCTGAAAAAAGGGTACCCACGACGGTTTGGCGCGTCACGGCATATCCGCTGAACAGCCGGGAAGGACTGAAATCAAAATCCCCCAATAAACCGGCGCCCAGGATCGGAACGGACGGGACAAGCACCTCTTCCATTCCTTGAATCAACAGCGGAGAGGCGTTCATGATCGGCGGCGTCGCGGCGGTCGGAGGGTATTTTAAGGAATCGTAAAAGAGGAGGAGAAGCTGTCCCCTTTCCGTACCGGACAAATTTCCGGCTAATTTTCTGCCGGCCAGCCTTTCGTCTCGATCCAGATCGCCGGCGCAGGCGATTTCAAATTTCAGATCATCCGCCTGCAGAATCGCCACACCGGCGGGAAAGCCGTCGTAA
>CAYOYJ010000038.1:0-18069 GCA_964408155.1 uncultured Syntrophales bacterium | reverse complement strand
TCCCGCATGCTACCGTCGTCGATTAACATATCCACCTAAAACATGTCAAGGAAATGTTGGTTAAATCCAAATTTGCTCTTGACAAATCCTGAATGATTTTTCTGTTTTTTGATTGTCTATTTTCAGAATTCGAAAAGCTTCTTCAAATCGTGCGAGGTCGACACGCCGAAAGTTAAGCCGAGTTAGCCATAAGCATGGTAGGGGAATTTATCGAATCAAGTCAAAGGCGTCCGGGATAAGCGTAACTTTTTGTCCAAGGACTGAGGCAAGAACCGACACCACATCGAATCGGGCCGGTCGATCATAGAGACCTTTATCTTTGAGGTAATTGAGGGCAACCGTTGATATCTTCTTCTGCTTTGCCGGACTGACCGATTCTTCCGGGTCTCCGAAAGCAGCCGTACGCCGACTTTTCACTTCTATAAAAACGATGGTCTCTCCGTCTTTTGCGACAAGATCGATCTCTCCATAGCGACAGCGATAGTTTCGTTCCAAGATCCTGTATCCCCGCCTCTTGAGATATTCCCACGCAATATCCTCACCCTGCCGCCCCAAGACTCTTGTTGATGACTGGTCAATCATGGCAACCGAAATCCAGCTTTACATTGACGGGCATCTTTTCTATTTTTCCAAAATGAAAAGAACGGCGATGAATTTTACAGGGACCGTATTGATGGAGGGCAGAGCGATGCTGGGCCGTTCCATAACCCTTGTTCTGCTGAAAGCTGTATTGGGGAAATTGACGGTGATACATTTCCATAATCCGATCACGGGATACTTTGGCCATAACGGACGCGGCGGCAATGGAAATGCTGAGGCAATCACCCTTGACGATTGCCTTTTGGGCTATAGAAACGGGAATACGCTGATTACCGTCTACGAGGAGAAAATCCGGGGAAATGGATAAATCGGCCAATGCATCCTGCATGGCCATAAATGTCGCCCGCAGAATATTGACTCGATCAATGACGGTTGCTTCGACGACACCAATACCCACGGCAAGAGCATCTTCGCGAATGCAATCATAGAGGATATCCCGTCGGTGAGAGGAGATCTGCTTGGAATCCTTGATATCCGGGTTCCGGTATCCGGGAGGTAAAATCACCGCTGCGGCAACAACCGGACCGGCCAGCGGTCCCCGCCCCGCCTCATCAACTCCCGCAACCGTCTTCGCGCCCCGTTTGTAGGCCAGCAACTCAAATTGATCCATTGAATTAATAAAGGTGTAAACGGTCCAAGCTACATCGAAAATGCAAAAGCAGGTACAGACCTGCTCTTGCATTTTCTCGTTACGTATCAGACGGGTTGCCCGGCTCCTCTTTAATTGAGAACCCTTTGTCCCGGTCGTTTATGACTTTTTCAATTCTTCAATCCGGGCTTTTTTGCCTCTTAGCTGACGCAGGTAATAAAGCCGGGATCTCCTGACCCGTCCTCTCGTCACCAGTTCGATGCGTTCGATTACGGGCGAATGCAGGGGAAAAGTCTTTTCGACGCCGACCCCGTAGGAAACCTTGCGGACCGTAAAGGTAGCCCGACTGGTCCCCTGACGACGACGAATGACAACGCCCTCATAAGCCTGAATCCGTTGCTTCTGCCCTTCAATGATGCGCAGATACACCTTGACCGTATCCCCTGTTTTGAACTGGGGGATATCTTCCCTCATCTGTTCCTTTTCAAGAAACTCCACGATACTCATAAGAGAAATTCCTCCTCTGCATTTATCAAAATCCTAAAAATTGTTCTCGAGATAAAAATGGTTATGCTTTATCCCTGTTAATAAGTTCAGCTCCTTTACATGTTTTAGTCATAATTTTCAACTCTTTATTACACATAATTTATCTTCCCCACAACCGATCAAGAAGAATCGCCACCGCAGCACGCACGGGAAGATGATTGTATTCTCCAGCCCCCCCGATGGGTTCAAGACGAAAATGAGCCTTTTTTAGTATCTCTTCGGCAAGACCCCAACCGGTACCAAAAACGAGAAGATAGGAATTTTCATCGGACTGGACTTGACGTCTGAGATCCGTCGTCGTAAGGCATGCCCCGGTTAGGCGCGCTCCGGTGACCACAATGCGAACGTCTCGGCCTGTCCGACGCTGAACATCAGTGAGGACTTCATCTAAGGCCCCCTTCAGGTCAACCAGAGAAAAAGCTTCTTTCCGGGACGGATTGTAGGTACTGCCAAAACCGGATTGCCAATGACCAAGAATCTTCTCCGCCAGCATTCTCTGTTCTTCAATTGGGGAAACGATGTAGAATCGTTTGATTCCGAAGGTCCTGGCGCACCTGGCGATGTCATGAATATCCGTATTGACAATGGATGTAACGGACACCCGGCCTTTTTTATCGTATACGGGGCCGTGTAAAAGAGCGATGTAAAAATTCTCCGCGCTCACCTCTTATTCAGCTCAGTGCTCTTCGGTCAGGGACTTTAAAATTTTCTTGTCTTCTGCGGAAAGACACGCGTCCTCAAGCAGATCCGGTCGGCGAAGCAGGGTTCTCCGCAGTGATTCCTTCTTTCGCCACAAATCAATCTCCCTGTGATTTCCGGACACCAAGACATCAGGCACCTTCCACCCTTTGTAATCAGCAGGTCTGGTGTATTGCGGATACTCCAGCAAACCCATGGTGAAGGATTCCGAAGTTGTGGATTCGCTGTTGCCTAAAACACCCGGAATCAGGCGACTTACCGCATCCACCACCACCATCGCCGAGAGCTCCCCCCCCGTCAGAACATAATCTCCAATCGAGATTTCCCGATCCACAAGATATTGCCGGACCCGTTCGTCTACGCCTTCATAGTGCCCGCAAATCAGGATAATCTGTGAGAATGAGGCCAATTCCGCGGCAACGGGCTGCGCGAAACGCTCTCCTTGCGGCGTCAGCAGAACAACCAGGGAACCTGGCTTTTCTCTTTTTACGGCATTCAGGGCGCGGTCAATCGGATCGACTTTCATGACCATTCCGCATCCGCCCCCATAAGGCGTGTCGTCGGTCATACGATGCTTGTCCAGAGCATGGTCGCGAATGTTGTGCAATCCGATTTCGACGAGTCCTTTTTCCTGAGCCTTTTTCAAAAGGCTGCACTGGAGCGGCGATCCGAACATTTCAGGGAAAACGCTTAGAATATCGAAGCGGATCATGATCCTCCCTACATGCCTTCGAGTAGGCGAACCACCATCTTTTTCGCCCCGACATCAATTTGACGAATGACATCGCCAATCGCGGGAAGAAGAAGTTCTTGTTCTCGGTTCCGGCAGACATAAACATCATGACCGCCGGTCGAAAATATTTCTTTCACCGTTCCCAGTGATTGCCCCGTTTCCGTCATCACCTTGAGGCCAATAATATCCCGCCAGTAGTATTCATCTTCCGCCAAGGGAGGAAGCACGTCCACCGAAGCCAGAATATCGGAACCTGCAAGGGCTTTTACGGCTTCAGGACTGTCGATTCCCTCAACAGAAAGGAAAAAAAACTTCCCCGCAAATGTGATTTCTCTGAGTCGGTGAAAACGCTTGGATCCGTCCGGGGTCCTGACGCAGATTTCTTTCAGAAGCTTCCCAAGTTCGTTTGATTCAAGATGGGAGAAACACCGCATTTGTCCTTTCAAACCGCGAGGCCTCAGGACCGTACCCATTTCAAAAAGCTCCATTGCTACTCTATGATCTCTAACACCGTCCTTTTGTGAAGCTTGGTCGATGCGGCACTCAAGATCGTCCGCATGGCTTTTGCGGTTCTTCCCTGCTTGCCGATCACCTTTCCCAGATCCTCTTTCGCAACCCTCAGTTCGATGACGGAAGTCTGCTCTCCAATCACTTCGGAAACTTCGACTTTATCAGGATTATCCACCAACGATTGAGCCATGTATTTAATCAAGTCCTTCATCTCGACAACCTCCACTCATCTCTCTCAGGTTAAACATCACTGGATAATTGACATCGATTGCATGACCGGCGCAATTTTCACAAATCGGATCCGTCAGGGAAATCGTTCAACCGGCGTTCTGGGACGACTTCTTGATGAGTTGGGATACGGTTAGAGTCGGTTTCGCGCCCTTGGAAATCCACGCGGAAATGCGATCTCCCTTAAGGGCAATCTCAACCGGTTCGGTCCGTGGGTTGTAATGACCGACAATCTCTAAAAATCCGCCGTCCCTCGGGGACTCGGAATCCGCAACCACCACTCTGTAGAAAGGCTTTCCCTTCCCTCCCATACGGGCTAATCTGATTTTAACTGCCATTCCTCTCCGTACACACCTCCTAAAAATATTATTACGATTTTACTTCTTATCACGAAACATCAATGACTAAAAGGGGAAAAGACCCCTTTTCATCATTTTCAGACCGTCTTTGCCGGACATCTTTTTCATCACTTTTTTGATATCCACATAGTTTTTCAACAAACGGTTCACATCCTGAACGGTGGTTCCACTGCCCCGAGCGATTCTCTTCCGTCGCTGCCCGTCTATAATCAGGTAGTTCACGCGTTCCCTGGCGGTCATGGAGTCGATGATGGCGATGATCTTGACAATTTCCTTCTCGTCGGGTTTCATATCCTTCATTTCCTTGAATTTCTTCATCCCGGGAATCATGCCGAGAATATCCGTCAGGGAACCCATCTTCGAAATCTGTTTCAACTGATCGCGGAAATCTTCAAGCGTAAATTCGTTCTTCCGGATCTTTTTTTCCAGATCCTTGGCATAACGTTCGTCAACCGCCGTCTGGGCTTTTTCGACCAGGGTCAGGATATCGCCCATCCCCAGGATTCGGGAAGCCATCCGGTCCGGATAGAACACCTCCAAGGCATCAACCTTTTCCCCCATACCGACAAACTTAATGGGTTTACCCATCACGGCTTTTAATGACAGGGCTGCGCCACCTCGGGCGTCGCCGTCCATCTTGGTCATGATGACCCCGTCAATGCCCAGAATTTCGTTGAATTTCCCGGCGACGTTCACCGCATCCTGACCGGTCATGGCGTCTGCCACGAAAAGGATCTCCGAAGGCAGAACCTTGCCCTTGATCTCCTTCAACTCATCCATCATCTCCGCATCAATGGCGAGTCGCCCCGCCGTATCGACCACGATGACTTCATAGCCGTCACGCTTGGCTGCTTCCACCGCCTCAACGCAGATCTTAATCGGATCGCGCAAGTCTCCCGTATCAAATATGCCGATGCCGTTTTTTTCAGCCAGCAGCCTTAACTGGGTCACCGCCGCCGGCCGGTATACGTCGACGGAAACAAGATAAACACGCTTCCCCTGATTTTTCAGGTACCGGGCCAACTTCACCGCTGTCGTGGTTTTACCGCATCCCTGAAGACCGACCAACATGATCGGCGCCGGAAAACGGTTGCCAAAGCGGATCTGGCTGCTGCCGCCGCCCATCAGTTCAACAAGACGGTCGTGAACAATTTTTACGACCTGTTGACCCGGGGTAATACTGTCAACGACCTCCTGACCGACTGCCCGGATCCGTACATCATCAATGAAGTCTTTCACCACCTTGAAATTGACGTCCGCCTCCAAAAGAGCCATACGAATTTCCTTCAAGGCTTCCCTGATGTTTTCTTCGTCCAGGCGCCCCTTGCCCCTGAGTTTCTTAAAGACGGACTCCAGTTTTTCTGTCAGGTTTTCGAACATAATCCGCTACCTATTCTGGATATGAACAATCGATTTATTCCCCTTTAAAACACGATCAATCTTTTCGGCTGCCGCTTTTGCTTCATCCTTGCCCTCAATATCCGACAGTAAAACACGATACCACGTTCCCTTGTTCTTGATCTCCGCGGTCACAATCTTGGCATGAAAACCGATTTTACCGAGCTGCTTGACCGCATCTTCCGCGCTTTGCTTACTCTTGCAGGATGTAATCTGCACGACATACCTCTGAGATGCGGACGCCTTGTCCTTTTCTTTCATCAGGGACGGCGCTACCGCCCTTTCTTTGTTCACAGCCTTGTCTATAACCGGGGATGGCGGCAAGGGCGTTTTTACCTTCGACTGTTCCGATATCGGCGGGTCATTCCTGGCTGTATCCGTCTCGATCGAGGGAGGCGGAAGGGGAACAACATCCCGGGAGATCAACCCCGGCTTACCGGCATCCTCTTTGGGCACCGCTTTTTCGGTTTTAATGAAGACAGATGGGGACGGTGTTTTCTCAACCTCCGACAAACCGAACCATTGCAGAACTTTAATCGGCATCTGGCGCGATATGACTTCCGGGTATGTATCCAGGTTATTCCCCACAACCACGCCAAATAGAAATGCCGCAAACAAAAGTCCCGCCATGCTGCAGATCAACATGAAAAGCCCGAGTTTACGCAATTTTAACTCGAAACGGCGTGCGTTGTCAGAAGTCATGATGTTCTTTTATATGGAACCGCATACCGATAACACCGATGATCAATCCACGGAAAAGTGCCCGGATGGATTTTCACATCTTTTCAGGAGCCGATACACCCAGCAAATAAAGCGCGTTGGCAAACACCGTTCGGATCGATTTTACCAGAAACAGTCTGGCCGTGCTTTGAGCCCGATCCTCCGTCACGACCTTGTTTTTGTTATAATAGCTGTGAAACTTTCCGGCCAGATCATTCAAGTAAAATGTGAGCCGATGCGGCTCCAGCGCCGTGGTCGCACCCTCTACCACTTCGGGAAAGGCGGCGATGGCCTTGACCAGATCAATTTCTTCCGACAGCTTGATGCACGATAAATCCACGTCATTATATCCGGGAGCGCTATAACCTCTCTCCTTGGCAATACGCAGGATGCTACATATCCTCGCATGGGCATATTGCACATAATAAACCGGATTTTCATTGGATTGTTTTTTGGCCAGTTCGAGATCAAAATCCAGGTGACTGTCGGAGCGCCGCATCAAGAAATTGTAACGTGCCGCATCTGTTCCCACTTCGTCGATGACCTGCCGCAAAGTATCGAACTGACCCGCGCGAGTGGACATGGCAATGGGCCTGCCGTCCCGCAGGAGATTTACCAATTGCACAAGGACAACCTTCAGGGCTTCCGGATCATATCCCAGCGCCTGCACACACGCCTGCATCCGGGGGATATAGCCGTGATGGTCCGCACCCCAGATATCGATGACGGTGTCAAACCCTCTCTCGAATTTGTTCTTATGGTAGGCGATATCGGCGGCAAAATAGGTCGGTTCTCCATTCTGACGGATAACCACCCGGTCTTTTTCATCTCCGAATTGGGTGGTTCTGAACCAGGCCGTATTATCCTCACGATAGACGAACCCTTTTTTTTCAAGTTCCTTCAGAAGCCCCATAACCCCGTCGTTTTTATAGAGTTGCCGCTCGCTGAAATATTGATCAAACGATACACCGAATATCCGCAAATCTTCCTTGATTCCTTCCAGGATCGCCTGAGCAGCAAAATCCGTAAAGGCACTTATCATCTCTTCTTCCGGTTTTTCAAGCGCCGCTTTTCCTTCCTTCTGCAGTATCTCAGCCGCCAGATCTTTTATATAATCGCCCTTATAGCAGGTTTCAGGGAAATCAACGGTTTCACCCGATAACTCCAGCAGACGCAGATAAACGGATTTCCCGAGGTTGTTCATCTGGTTTCCGGCGTCATTGATGTAATATTCCCGGGACACGGCATAACCGCTGGCGTTGAGCAACCTCGCCAGCACATCTCCGACCACGGCTCCCCGGGCATGACCGATATGGAGAGGACCAGTCGGGTTGGCACTCACAAATTCCACTTGAACCTTCTTTCCCCTCCCCAGACCAACTTTCCCATAATGGCTGCCACCTTCCTCAACGGCTTCCAGAAGGCTCGGCCAGATGCTTTCCCTGATAAAAAAATTAATAAATCCGGGACCGGCTATTTCGATTTTTTCAATCACTTCGTCCAAGCTAAAGTTTTCTCGGATCAGTTCCGCGATCTTCCGGGGATTCATCTTCAGCTTCGATGCAAGCACCATGGCCACGTTGGTGGCGTAATCTCCATGCTGCTTGTCCTTCGTCGCCTCGACCTCAATGAAAGGCACATCACAATCCGACAATTCGGCTGCGGCGATTTTTTTCAACGCACCGCCGATCGCTTGGGCAATTTTTTTTCGCAATGAAACGATCAATCACAACCTCTGATAAAAAAAGTGACAAGTAACGTCCCGACATTACTTGTCACGGTATTTACTTCAACTTAAAGACAAAAACACTTTACAGAACTTATTTGAGACTTTGTCTACGCGTCTTCCGGTAAGGGTTATCCCTGTCCCTTGTATTTGCGCTCGACTTCGTCAATATCCCTGTCCTTGATGGATAAATCTCTTGTATAATCAGGACAATGTACACAGCCTACCGCATCGGTTGAAACACTGTATTTCTTCTGACAGTTTTCTCTCCATGCACAGATTGAGCAATATCGCTTTTCCGTCCCCATGGTTCACCCCTTATAAATAGACTGTCGCGTATCTATAACCAGGCGCGCTGAAAAGTCAAGATTTTTCCTCTTTTTTTGCTTTGCGGAGGGACTCTGCCTCCTTTAGAGCAGAAACAAAGATCTCAGCGGAAATGAAAGAGATATTGCAAAAAGGCGTCACCCAAGAAGAAATAGGCTACCGCCCCGAGCGCCAGAAAAGGGCCGAAGGGAACGGCATATTTCATATCCTGTCTCTGGATGAGCATCAGCGTAACTCCGACAATGGCCCCTGTTAATGAACTGCAAAGAACGATAAAAAGAAGTGATTTCCAGCCGAAGAAAGCACCCAGCATGGCCAACAGCTTGATATCGCCTCCCCCCATCCCTTCACGTTTCGCTATCCATTCATAGCCGACTGCAATCACATAGAGGATCCCGCCTCCCACCAAAATGCCGATAAGCGATTCAAGAAAGGGCACCCCCATCACAAAAACCGCAGCCAGGAAGCAGAGGGGAATTCCCGGAAGGCTGATCACATCCGGAATAATCTGATAATCGATGTCAATAAACGTGATGACAATCAGGGCCGCCGTAAAGAAAAAGGCGCAGAGTAGCTGCAGGGAAAATCCGTATTTCCAGTAAAGCAGGATAGCGAGGGCCGCCGTCAATGCCTCCACCAATGGATACCGAAGGGAAATGGACGCGCCACAGTCACGGCAACGCCCCTTCAGAATCAACCAGCTGATGACGGGGACATTATCGCCGAAGCGGATGGGATGTGAACAACCAGGACAATGGGAAGAGGGAAAAACAATGGATTCTTCCCGGGGAATGCGCCAGATGCAGACGTTAAGAAAGCTGCCTATTATGGCGCCGACAATTCCCACCACCCATGCTCCAGCGATACTCACCATCCCGCCACCCTTCTTGAAAAGTTCAATAAATTCCCTTTCTCAACCTTCCGATTCACATCAGTCGCAAGGACTGTAATAGGTTCCATCTGCGCAGGCTTTGCAAAGCACCTCATCTTCCCGATATAATTCGCGCATATCTTGAACATGTTCCCCGCATCGGGCGCACTGAATTCTGCGGAGTGGCCTGCCCGGCATATCTTCAGGGGGAATGACGACACGGACCCTCATAACATCAAAAAGCTCTTTCTGGGGCATGGCCATATAGGTCTGGATCTGAGCCTCATAGCGATCTTTTAAATCCGGAAACAACTCCTTTGCCTTTTCCCGCGTATCTTCCCGGGCAATAACCCGAACCGCAAGACCGGTTTCGATATTCACAAAAGTCGCCGCCATTTTCCCATAGTCGACAAATTTCATCGTCCGGTGCCCCAAGCTGCAACCGCTTACAGACTGGATGGCATCGGTGGCGCAACGATCCATTTCAACATAGACGATTAAGTTTCTGGCACGCCCTTCTTTCTGAAACCCCACGCCAACCATCTCCATGCCAAGCATGGCCATTTTCACACCTAAGACCTGTCCCGGACAAAGGTGACCATGTATTTTTACGGATCTTTCCAACAGCAAGTTAAAATTCATCATCGTTTCCTCTTTATTCAAAAGCCCAAGCAGGCGTCAAAGGCGTAATCTCGTCAGAGACGGCTAAACCACCGCATGCCGACAGCTCTTTTCCCAGCACATCTTCCGTTATTCTCAAAACTTGACCGTCGAGCTTCTAACACCTAACCTCCGTATCGTCAAGGTCGTTTTCCTGAATTTTTTTGCTCCTTTTTCTCGCACTTCGTGCTATAAACCATGCGGCAAATCGGGACTAGATGTAACCCGCCGTAGCCGGGATGTTGGACCGACTGCAATCGACATCTTCCGGAGGTTTTTTTCTTCAGCGGTCAACGTGTTTCTTGGGAACACCTATACGCGCATCTGTCCGTCTCCGAACATATTCTATAAAAGGATTTCTTTTCCAATGGCAGAAGAAAAAATACATCCCATCACATCTCTGGAAGAAGGAGAGGAAGGCATCATTCATGCGATCATCGGCGGCGGCTCTCTCGTAAGCAGACTCGCGGGCATGGGCATCGCTCCGGCGGTCCGGATCAAGATTCTGCGCAACAGATCGAATTTATTTATCATTCAAGTTGCAGAAACGCGCATTGCTCTGGGCAAAGGCGAAGCGACCCAGATCATCGTACGGAAGGTTGCTCCGCAATCCCGAGAAATCTCGGATGAAAGCGGTCTGTTGCTGCTGGCGTTGGCCGGACAACCCAATGTCGGCAAATCCACCGTGTTTAACATCCTGACGGGACTGTCACAGCATGTGGGCAACTGGCCCGGAAAAACCGTGGAAAAGAAGGAAGGTGTCCACATATCGGGTGAAACCAAAGCCCGCATCGTCGATCTCCCCGGCACCTACAGTCTGACTTCTTTTTCAGATGAAGAGAGGGTTTCTCGTGATTATGTCCTGCAAGAACATCCGGACGCGATCATCCTGCTGATGAACGCCGCGGCCATGGAACGAAGCCTCTATCTGCTGTCGGAACTGCTGCTTCTGGGCCCGCCGATCATTGCGGCCGTCAACATGATCGACGTCGCCGAAAATCAGGGGATCCAGATTGATATCGATACCTTGGAAAAAGAACTGGGTATTCCCGTCGTTCCCATGATCGCAACAAAAAATAAAGGCATCGACAAACTTTTTTCCCGCGCCATCGATCTTGTGAAGGGGAAAATCGTATACCGGCCTCGCGTACCACAGGTTTCTGAGGACCACCGGGATGTTTTTACCAAACTGATCGATCTGGTTACGCCCTACGTCCCACTCCCCTATCCGGTCACATGGACTGCGACTAAAATCATGGAGGGAGATCCGGAAATTCTGGAGATGATGAGCGAGCAGACTCCACCGTCAGTATGTAGCGATGTTCAACTTGAACTTTCCGCGCATGAAGACTCTCTCCGGGCCGTCGTGGGAGGACGCTACGACTGGATCGAACAGATCACGCGCGCCGCCGTATCTCGATTTAGAATGGGACAGGTCGTCATGACCGATCGCATCGACCATATCCTGACCCGACCCATCTTCGGTATTCCCATTCTTTTGGCTATCTTCGGTCTGGTGTTTTTTCTGACCTACACGGTCGGTTCTCCGCTTCAGGCTCTCATGGAAAAAGGCATACACGTTTTAACCGGTTTTCTTGAGCCGTCGATAACATCCTTTCCTGAATGGAGCCGCCGCCTGATACTCGACGGCATGATCGGCGGCGCCGGATATGTGGTCACCTTTTTACCCATTCTCCTGATCTTTTTCGCCGTCATGGCTTTTCTGGAGGATGTCGGTTACATGGCCAGGGCTGCTTTTGTCATGGACAGGTTCATGCACCTGATCGGTCTGCACGGAAAAAGTTTTATCCCCATGTGTCTCGGTTTCGGCTGCAATGTACCTGCCGTCCTGGGAAGTCGCATTATTGAATCCAAGAAAGCGCGCCTGCTTACGATCTTTCTTGCCCCCTTCATCCCCTGTACGGGCAGGATCGCCGTGCTTATTTTCATGGCTTCGGCGATCTTCGCGGAAAAAGCCCCTCTGGTCTCCTGGTCTCTGATGGCCATGAATATGATCGTTTTGGGCCTGACGGGAATTTTCATCAAAGCAACCATTTTTAAAGAGGAATCCATGCTGTTCATCATGGAACTCCCCCTCTACCATAAACCTGATTTCAAGACGATCGCCATGGCTGTGTGGTCAAGCATGGTTGCTTTCATCAAAAAAGCGGGCACAATCATTTTAGCCATGTCCATGATCGTCTGGGGCTTTTCTTATCTCCCATCCGGCAATGTGGAAACCAGTCTGCTGGCCATGGCCGGTCGCTGGATCGAACCCATGGGTGCCCCTTTAGGGCTGGATTGGAAAATGATTACCGCCCTTTTCTCGAGTCTCGTAGCCAAGGAGAATTCCATTGCCACCCTGGGCGTCCTCTATGGTTTAGGTGAAGAAGGGATCCGGCCCCTGCTCAGCCAATTCATGCCACCCGCCTCAACGCTCTCGTTTTTGGTGGTTCAGATGCTTTTTCTGCCCTGCGTGGCTACAATCGGTGTGATGAAGCAGGAGATGGGCAACTGGAAGTGGTTCCTCTCCGCATTGGGTATGACACTGGTCCTGTCTTACTCAGGCGGGATTATCGCCTACCACGTTGCTCTCTGGTTGGAATTATAATCCTGATTGCTGTTCAAAGTTAGAGTCGACGCACTCTTTTCACGCGGGACAGGTATGGGACAGGGCAACTGCAACGGTCGCGGTTGAATCCGGTGTGATGGGTTTTTCAACAGGGCCTTTTGGTTCGCGAAATAGGCATCGATGATTTTACGGGCAATGGGTGCGGCAGCGGAGCCGCCGTGCCCGGCATTCTCCGCGATGACGGAAACGGCAATTTCCGGACTGTTGTAAGGTGCGAAACAGACAAACAGAGCATGATCCCGGTAGGCGCCCGACAGGATTTTCGCCCGGCGGGCGCGTTCGTCCATAGGTAAGCCCACGACCTGAGATGTCCCGGTTTTGCCACAGACGTCTTGCTCCGCTCTACGCAAAGCATAGCCTGTACCACCGCTTTCGTTGACCACACCCCAAAGGGCGTAATTCAGGATCTTCAAGTTTTTCGGACTAATGGGAATGCGACCTTTTCTTTCCGGAGCCGATTTCAAAACCACCCGACCGTCAGGGTTTTCAATCCGGCTCACGAGACGCGGACGATAAAGAACCCCGCCGTTGGCCAAGGCCGAATAAAAGCTCACCAGTTGCAACGGTGTGACAAGATTAAAACCCTGACCAATGGAAACGGATATGGTTTCCCCTGCCTGCCAGGTTTGTCTTTTTCTGGCCAGCTTCCATTCCCGCGTCGGAACAATTCCCCCTTTCTCACGAGCCAGGGGTAACCCCGTCGGGTTACCGAAGCCGAAGGCCTTGGCATAGTAGGCGATCTTATCGACACCCAACTGTTTTCCCAAATTATAAAAATAGACGTCGCAGGACTCGACAATAGCACGGTGCAGATTAACCCGCCCATGCCCTTTTTTCTGCCAGCAGCGAAACATCCGGTTGCCAAGATGGAAGGTACCGTCACAGTAAACGGTTGTCTCCGGCGTAATGATCCCTTCCTCCAATGCCGCCGCCGCGACGACAAGCTTGTAGGTCGATCCCGGAGGATATTGACCAGAAATGGCACGATCTTCCATAGGGTGAAACGGATTGGACGATATTTTTTTCCACTCCTGATGGGAAATACCGCCGTTAAACAGGTTCGGATCGAACGAGGGTGAACTGACCAGAGCCAGAATCTCTCCCGTTCGGGTATCCATGGCAACGGCGGCCCCGGGTCTCCCCTCGAAAGCGTCCCACGCCGTTTGCTGCAGGGCGGCGTCGATGGTCAGATGGAGGTTGTATCCCTGAGCCGGCTCGATCTTTCTTAAACTTCTGATTTTTTTGCCGTGGGCATTGACTTCCACCTCGTCCGCGCCGCTCTGGCCCTTCAAATAGGAATCAAAGAATCTCTCTATGCCGTACTTCCCGATGATATCCCCTGCTTCATAATCGTTCGGATCGTGCTTTTCAAGTTCAGCTCTGCTGATTTCGCCGACATATCCGATCAGGTGGGCCATCATTTCGCCGTACAGATATTGCCGGGTCGGCACAACATCGATGCTGACACCGGGAAAATCGAGGGACCTCGTTTCGATCAGGGCAAGCTTTTTGACGTCTACGTTTTTGTCAAGGCGGACGGGAGCAAAGGACTTATCTTCATGCACGCGACCCAAATCCTCGGCAAGCGGGATGGATTGTTCCTGATAGAGCGATTTCAATTTTCCCGCAACTAATTTCAAGTCCCGGTTTTTGTCCGGAATAAACACGATGTCGAAAGAAGGCTGATTGTCAACAAGCACATTGCCGTGGCGGTCCATAATCAATCCACGCAGGGGCCTGATTTTACAGATCCGGATGCTGTTGGTTTCCGATCGCTGGGTCATTTCCTCGCCCTTGATGACTTGAAGATGCCACATTCTCAAGATCAGAATCGAAAGGGCGATGCAGACGATGACAAAGATTTGTTTAAATCTCTGCCGGTATACGCCGGAATCATGCCCGTTAATTCGGTTGGGCCGTTTTTGCATGCACCAACACCTCGAATTTACGGAATAAATTGAAGAAAAAAGGACTGACCGTCCCCAGAATGATGACCTGCGGAGAAACCGCCAGCAGGGTCGGATAAATGGATGAAACACCCAGCACATACCGGTTGATGGCCAAGAGTAAGATGCCTTCCAGCAAAGCGCAAAAAACGATGAAAAGCAGAATAAAGTAAGGCTGCCCAATGTATACACGTGTTGAAACGAGGGAGGAAACGAAGAACAATAGGAAGTAAACGAACATGAACAGGCCCGTCACCGTACCGGTCATGGTTTCGACAAAAAAGCCGACAATGAGGGTCAGGATCGTTCCCTTCGTTATGCTCATGGAAAAGCCCGCAAAGACAACGAATAGCAGGGAGAATTCAACGCTCGGCAGATAAAACGAGAAAACGTCCAAGGTCGCTTTTTGTAAGATGACCAAGAGAAATACGACAGGTATCCAAGCCAAACCGGAGATCATTGCCTTCACCATTGCCCCGTGATAACAAGCACTTCCTCAATCTTTTGCAAGTCCACAAAGGGAGAAATGTCTATGTTTTGAAACATGCTGGTTTTGCTGTTTTCCACCGCCCACACCACCCCCACTGTCAACCCCTTGGGGAAAACTCCTCCCAGGCCGGATGTCAGGACAATATCCCCTTTCTGAACCGGATCCGTCTTGACGATATATTTCAGATTGCAGTGCCCGGTACCTGTTCCATGAAGAATCCCGTTCGCCCGGGTTCTCTGAATCAGGGCATCGACATTGCTGTTTTCATCCGTGACGACAAGCACGCGGGAGACATGCCAAGTCGTTTCGATGACACGCCCCACCAATCCGGCCTCGACAATGACCGGCTGCCCCTTTCGGACCCCATCGTTTTCTCCCCGGTCAATCATCAGGGTTTTCATAATTCCCGCCATATCCCGTCTTGTTATGCCGGCGACGATAGTCGGATAAGCCAATTTTTCCTTGAAAGTCAACAATTTGCGGAGGCGAATGTTTTCCAGATAAGCCTCCCGGTATTCAAAAACTTTTCGGCTGAGGCGGGCATTGGTCTCCCGCAGGCGCCGATTTTCATCGGTCAATCCGTAAAGAAAAAGGTAGCGTCGCCAGGTTTTCTCAATCCCTCTGATGCTTTCATGAATAGCCGATTCAAGGGGGAATGTGATTTCCAGAACGATTTTCCGGAGAAAATTAGGCCGGGGCGATGTCTTCAGTTGATAGGAGAAAAGCCCCAAAACCAGGAAAAAAATGAAGGCCAGGAACAACGGGTAATATTTTCTTTTCGGCGACTGCATCAATATGATTCCCGCGTATACATAATAAGGAAAGTCAAGAAGACCGCCGTTGCCTTCTTCATCCCCGTGACGGATAGGTTTCCGAATACCGGAGTAAAGCACGCAACCATTTTACCATATCATAACAGCCGTATCCACGCCGGATTGTCTAAACTTGGAAAGTCACCTCTTTGAGAATATCCAGTTGATCAAGAGCCATACCTGCGCCCCGGGCAACAGCGGAAAGCGGGTCTTCCGCGACCATGATGGGCAAACCCGTTTCTTCCTTGATCAAGAGATCGATATTTCGCAGCAGAGCCCCCCCACCGGTAAGCACGATCCCCCGGTCCACAATGTCTCCCGCCAGTTCGGGCGGTGCATTCTCCAACGCATCCTTGATGGCATCCACGATCAGCCGGACCGGTTCCTGGATGGCTTCCCGGACTTCCTCAGAATTAATTTCCACGATCTTGGGGATACCGGAAATCAGATCCCGGCCTTTCACATCAACCTTTCTCAACTCGTTGTCCGGGTAGCAGCACCCTATGGTCATTTTGATCATCTCTCCGGAACGTTCGCCGATGAGCAGACCGTACTTCCGTTTCATGTACTGGACGATTTCCTCGTCGATTTTATCACCCGCCACGCGGACCGACTGGGAATAAACAATGCCGGCAAGCGATATGACGGCAACTTCGGTTGTTCCCCCGCCGATATCGACGATCATCGAACTGATCGGTTCCCGGATGGGAAGACCCGCGCCGATGGCCGCCGCCATGGGTTCCTCGATCAGATAGATTTCCCGGGCGCCTGCGGATTCAACGGTTTCCCGCACCGCCCGCCGTTCCACCTGGGTAATGCCGGAGGGAACGGAGACAATAATACGCGGTCTGACCAAGGCCCGCCGGTTGTGGACACTTAAGATAAAGTGGCGGAGCATCGCTTCGGTGATATCGAAGTCCGCAATGACACCATCCCGCATGGGCCGAATGGCGGAAATGTTTCCCGGCGTCCGGCCGAGCATTTTTTTTGCCTCGGCGCCGACCGCCAATACCTTCTTCATCCCCCGGGAATCCATATGCACCGCCACGACGGACGGTTCACTTAAAACAATGCCCTTGCCCTTGACATAGACCAGCGTATTGGCCGTGCCCAGATCGATGGCCAGATCATTGGAAAACTTTCCTAAGATGAAATCGAATAACACCCTGCGCCTCCTTCGGACGGGATCCAAATGTTGAATTATTTCAGCGAAATGAGCATTACAGCTATTCAAACGAATTTTGCATATACCCTATTTCACAGGCCTAATCAACGAAATTTTCCAAAAATCCGTTGCAATTTCACCATGCCTATATTAATGATTTCGATCTAAATCGACGTTGAGGGGTGCCCTATGCTGGATCTCATGAGAAGACATGCCAAGAGCTGGATTATGAAGCTCTTACTGTTTTTAATCATTGTCGTGTTTGCGCTTTATTTCGGCTCCATGGGTGGAAAACAAACCGCTGAGGCCATCGCCACCATCGACGGCAAACCGATTGCCTATGTGGAATTTCAGAAGGAATACCAGAATCTGATCGAGATTACCCAGCAGCGTTTCAAGGGTATGCTCACCGACGAGCTGATCAAATCGCTCAACCTGAAACAACGGGCTCTGGACAACCTCATCGCCCGAGCGATTATCACCAGAAAAGCCGATGAGTTGGGAATTGTGGTTACGGATGAAGACGTGCGCAACTCCATCCTGACGTTTCCCGGCTTTCAGCGGGACGGCGTCTTCAAAGAATACCTCTATAGAGATCTCCTCCAGATGAACCACATGACGCCCGAAGAGTTTGAAGCCTCGCATAAGCAAAGCATCCTCGTGGAAAAAATGCGGGAACTTATCCAAAGCGGTGTTTTTGTTACGGATCGCGAAGTTCTCGATCTCTATGAGATTCGTAATGAAAAGATCAATATCCAGTTCGTCAACATCAAAGCCATGGATATGGCAAAGAATATCACCCCCACCGACAAGGATATGGAAGCATTTCTGAAACAGAACAGCGACCGTTTCCGGATTCCAGAACAGATGCAGTTGCGCTATCTGTCTTTCACCGCAACTGATGCGGCGTCAACCGTCAGCCTTTCCGAAACGGAAATTTTGGATTACATCAATCAGAAGAAGGACAACTGGCAAAAGACTAACGCAAAACCAAACGACGCCGCCATGAAAGCCATGGCCATCGCTGAACTGAAACAGATCAAGGGCATGCAAACGGC
>CAYOYJ010000037.1:0-18583 GCA_964408155.1 uncultured Syntrophales bacterium | reverse complement strand
GGGAAAAGTAGTAAAAATCAATGTGAATGTCGGTGACCAGGTATATGAAGAGGATGAGGTCATCATCATGGAAGCCATGAAGATGGAGATGCCCGTGACGTCCCCCGCCGCAGGCGTTGTCAAGGAAATCAAGGTGGCCGTCGGCCAGACTTTCGCAGCAGACGCAGTACTTATGGTAATCGAATAGAACATAGATCAAGACACTTATCGAGAAGGAGATAAACATGGATTTTGCATTGAGTGAAGAGTTGGAAATGCTGCGTTCCATGGCGAGGGATTTTGCAGCGGAAAAAATCGCGCCTTTTGCCGACAAATGGGACGAAGAGCACCACTTTCCCTATGAAGAAGTCGTAAAGCCGATGGGCGAACTCGGTTTCTTTGGAACGGTTATTCCCGAAGAGTACGGTGGAAACGGGATGGGTTGGCTGGCCGCGATGATCCTCACGGAAGAAATCGCCCGCGCCTCAAGTTCGCTCCGCGTCCAGATCAATATGCAGGCTTTGGGCTGCGCGTTCACGATTTTCCGTTATGGTACGGAAGCGGCAAAGAAAAAGTATATTGAGAAACTGGTTACGGCGGAATATCTCGGCGGTTTCGGTATCACCGAAGCGAACGCCGGTTCCGATGTGATGGCCATGAAGTCGGTTGCCGAAGATAAAGGCGATCATTGGCTCATCAACGGCACCAAGACCTGGATCTCCAATGCGGCGAAGGCCGATTGTCTCATTTATTACGCGTATACGGATCGTTCCAAGGGCAGCAAGGGCCTTTCCGCTTTTGTTGTCGACATGAAGAACAATCCCGGTGTGTCCGTAACGGAATTGGATAAACTGGGCAGCCGTTCGTCACCCACCGGTGAGATCTTCATGGAGAACGTGAAAGTTCCCAAAGAGAATCTGCTGGGTAACCTCGGCGATGGCGCCAAGATCGTTTTCGGTTCCTTGAACGGGACACGGCTTTCCGCAGCGGCCGGCGGCGTCGGTCTGGCCCAGGCCTGTCTGGATATTTCCATTCAGTATGCCAATGAGCGAGAGCAGTTCGGCCAGACGATCGGCCAGTTCCAGATGATCCAGGATATGATTGCTCAGATGGCCTGTGAGATTGAAGCGGCCAGACTGATCGTCTACAGGGCGGCCTGGCAGAAAGATGAAGGGAATCTGAACAACACGTTGGAAGTCGCGCAGGCCAAATATCTCGCGGGTGAAGTGGCAACGAAGTGCAGTAACTACGCCATGAGAATTCTCGGTGCGTACGGCTACTCGACCGAATACTCCGTCGCACGTTTCTATCGCGATGCGCCGACCTACTCCATGGTAGAAGGCTCTGCCAATGTTTGTAAGTGGATCGTTTCCCTGGATGCCTTGGGAGTCCGTAAAGCCAATAAATAACGGTTAGTTGAAAAAACAGCACAGCGTATAACCACCCCGGCCTTCGATGATGTCGAAAGCCGGGGCGGTTAGGTGTTTTCGGTGCCGATGCGGCGTAAGAAATTTAAATTTTAAGACCCGCAGGTAGGGAAAACAGAAATGGAACGAACCTGTTCCGGAGAAAAGCATTGTTTGCTGCGATCCCTGATCCTGGGACGTAGACTCAAGAGGAAGGATAAACATATATGAAACCATACTTTGCAAAGATGAAAGACTTGGGAAAGGCCCTGACGGATACCCAAATCGAACAGATGAAAGAAAGCAAGGCGGAGATCGATGCGGTTGTCGCCGATCTGGAAAAGGAAATCGAACGGGTGAAGACCACCGGCATGCCTGCGGCGAAGATCAGGGAGCGCGGTCAGATGACGGTTTGGGACCGGATCGACTATCTTGTTGATCCCGGCACGTTCTGTCCCCTGCACACCCTCTATGATCCCATGGAAAACGAAGAGGGCATGACCGGTGTCATCGATGGGCTGGCGCGGATCAGCGGCAAATGGTGCGTATTGATCGGATTTGACAACAAGGTCATGGCCGGTGCGTGGATTGCCGGGCAGGCGGAAAACATCCTTCGGGTGACCGATATTGCCAAGAATATGAATATTCCTCTGGTGTGGCTGGTCAATTGTTCGGGCGTCAAGCTGCCGGAACAGGAAAAAGTATATGCCAACCGCCGGGGAAGCGGCACCTGCTTTTTCCGTCATGCGGAACTCGAGAAGATGGGGATTCCCGTTCTGGCCGGTATTTACGGTACCAATCCGGCGGGCGGCGGCTATCAGGGCATCAGCCCCACAATCCTTCTGGCTCACAAGGACTGCAACATCGCCGTCGGCGGCGGCGGTATCGTCAGCGGCATGTCCCCCAAGGGTTTCTTTGACGAGGCGACGGCCGAAGAACTGATTGAGGCAACACGGCACTACAAGGAAGTGCCTCCCGGGAGCGTTGGTATTCACCATGATGCGACGGGATTCTTCCGCGCCGTTTACGAGAAAGAAACGGAAGTGCTGGATGCGCTGAAGGAATACATGGCGGGGATACCGTCGTACAATCCGAAATTCTTTCGGGTGGCCGATCCGGCGGAACCGAAGTTTCCCCAGAGCGATATTTCCTCCATTGTTCCCTTCAATCAGAAGGCGATTTACAAGTTTGAAGAGATTCTGGCACGCCTGTCCGACAACTCCGAACACATGGAATTCCGTCCCGAATACGGACCGGAGGTTTACACCGGCCTGATCAAAGTGGACGGCTTCCTGATGGGTGCCATTGCCAACCGTCAGGGATTCCTGGGCGCGACCTATCCCGAATATACCAATGAGTACTTCGGTATCGGCGGCAAGCTCTATCGTCAGGGTCTGATCAAACTGAATGAGTTTGTTACACAGTGCGGCCGTGACCGCATTCCGATTCTCTGGTTCCAGGATACATCGGGAATCGATGTCGGCGACATCGCCGAGAAAGCGGAACTCCTTGGCCTCGGCCAGTCACTCATCTACTCGATCGAGCAGACGGCCGTACCGATGATGCTGGTTGTTCTGCGCAAGGGAACGGCGGCGGCCCACTACATCATGGGCGGTCCCACGGCGAACAATCACTGTGTCTTTACACTTGGCACCCCGACGACCGAGATCTACGTCATGCACGGTGAGACCGCGGCCGCGGCCTCTTACGCGAGACGCCTCGTCAAGGAAAAGGATTCCGGCAAGGATCTGACGCCAATCATCGAAAAGATGAACGAGCTTGTTGATGATTACTATCGAAAGTCGCGTCCCGTTTACTGTGCGAAAACGGGCATGGTCGATGAAGTCGTGAAATTCGAGGATATCCGGAAGTACATGGTGGCTTTTATCGATTCGGTTTACCAGAATCCGCGTTCGATCTGCCCACAGCATCATATGATGCTGCCGAGATTGATCGAGTCTCAGGTGGTCAAGGGAAAACCTCGTCCGCCGAAGGAAATGAATTAAACATCCGTCAAGGATTTATGAAAGAAGAGCCCAGGGACGAAATTCCCTGGGCTTTTTATATAGGTCGGGCCATTCAGGGGAAATTATGCGAAACCACATGTTAATACGGTCGTATTAAACGATAAGTTTAAGTTATGCTTTAAGACGGTCCAAGTGAAAGTTTGCCTTCAGACCGAATCCGCCACTCAATTTTTCACCGACAGAAGATGAGATGTGACGGGTAAATTCAAAGACGACCGTGTCATTATTTCCTCCGTCAACAAAGAGATGCGCGATGTCCTGGATTATGATATAAAAACGGCGGCTTGATTGAAAACAACGTACCGGGGGAAGGTTTATCTTCCGGATATCGCTGCCGTCATGGGAAAAGAATCATGGGCCAAACGGAAACCATAGTCAACGGTATTCACCTTGTCGCAGGGCCGAACATGTCACATGCGGAAGACGCAGCAGCCTTCGTGATCGCCGTTTCCGATCAACTGGTCCTGATCGATTCCGGTGCGGGACGGAGCACTCCGGCTATACCGGATAATATACGCTCTGCCGGGTGCGCCCCCGAAAGATCACGACCCTGATTCCGATTCATCCGGCTTTTGGTTCCGATGCGGCACAGTGGGCGGAATCCATGCACAAACTTTTGGGACTCGACGCTGATATCCTCTGCGAGGGCCACTTCGGCATCTTTCGGACAAAAGACATGGTAAAACCATATATCCGGCGCTGTTTGAAGGAACACGAACAGTTTTCCCCATAGATCAAACCGGCGAGGAGACCTATGCAGAAACATCACAAATTTTCCATCTGGTATGTCCTTCTGGGAATCTGGTTTGTCCTGATTCTTCAGAACTATATCGCATCCATGTACGCCGTTCCGACCATACCCTACAGCCAGTTTCTGATGCTGCTGCAACAGGGGAAAGTAGGCGAGGTGGCCATTTCGTCTAATCAGATCCAGGGCAAATACAAACCGCCTTACACCGGCCCCCAGGGTGCGGCGGAATTCAAAACCGTACGCGTGGATCCCCAACTGTCCGCATCGCTTCAGAATTACCGGGTTGTTTTCAAGGGTGAAATCGAATCCACTCTCCTGAGGGACCTCATCTCCTGGATTTTTCCGATTGTGCTCTTTGTCGGGGTGTGGTTTTTCCTCATGAAGCGAATCAGCGGCCAGCAGGCCGGATTCATGACCCTGGGGAAGAACAAGGCCAAGATCTACATGGAAAATGAGTTGAACGTGACCTTCAAGGATGTCGCCGGGGTGGATGAAGCCAAGCAGGAGCTTGTCGAAGTCATCGAATTCCTGAGGGAACCAAAGAAATTTACCGAGCTGGGCGGCAAGATTCCCAAGGGAATTCTCCTGGTCGGCCCGCCGGGAACGGGGAAAACCCTCCTGGCCAAGGCGGTGGCCGGTGAAAGCGGGGTGCCTTTTTTCAGCCTGAGCGGCTCCGAATTCGTCGAGATGTTCGTCGGTTTAGGTGCGGCTCGGGTCCGCGATCTGTTCACCCAGGCCAAGGAAAAGGCGCCGTGCATCATTTTTATCGACGAGTTGGATGCGCTGGGCAAGGCCCGGGGTGTGGGAATGATGGGGGGGCATGACGAACGGGAACAAACCTTGAACCAGCTCCTGGTGGAGATGGACGGGTTTGATCCGAAAGCGGGAGTCATCCTGCTGGCTGCGACCAACCGTCCGGAAATCCTCGACCCGGCTCTGCTGCGACCCGGACGGTTCGACCGCCACGTCCTGGTGGATCGACCGGATAAAACCGGCCGTGAAGAAATTCTGCGGGTGCATCTGCGCCAGGTGAAAACCGTGCCGGATCTTGACGTCGGGAAACTCGCGGCCATGACGCCCGGGATGGTCGGGGCCGATCTGGCGAATCTGGTTAACGAAGCGGCCCTGCTGGCTGTTCGCCGGGGGAAAACGCTGGTCGGGATGGAAGAATTCTCCGAGGCGGTGGAGCGGATCATCGGCGGCCTGGAGAAGAAAAACCGCCTCATCAACGCGGCGGAACGGGAAGCCGTGGCCTACCACGAGATGGGGCACGCCCTGGTCGCCCTGTCGCTTCCGGGGACGGACCCGGTTCAGAAGATTTCCATCGTTCCCCGGGGTATCGCCGCCCTGGGTTACACCATGCAGGTCCCCACGGAAGACCGATTTCTCATGCGCAAGACGGAACTGATGAACAAGGTGGCGTCCCTGCTGGGCGGTCGCGCCGCCGAAGAAATCATCTTCGGCGATATTTCGACAGGCGCACACAATGACCTGTCGCGCGCAACGGATATCGCCCGGAGCATGGTGATGGAATACGGCATGAGCGAAAAACTGGGGCAGGTGTATCTGTCCCGGAAAACCCGGCCTCTTTTTCTCGATGCCGGGATGCCGGAGAGCCGTGAATTCAGCGAAGCGACGGCGGAGATGATCGACCTGGAAATCAAAGCCATCATCGATACGGAATACCGGAAAGCCCTGACGATTCTGACGGAAAAAAAGGCGGTTCTCATCGCGGGCGCGAAGCTGCTCCTGGAAAAGGAAAAGATCGATGAGGAAGATTTGAAGGCCCTGCTGGCGAGGGAGACCGTAAATATCGCTTGACGGATTCAGGGTTCCTCGATTAAGAAAAACGCGGCCGCGCAGGGAAAGAACCCATGAAAGCAGGGCAGGGGAATAAATCAGCCGGTCAAAACGATAACCTTTTCAGGAAGGAGCGGTTGTGATACCTCGGTACGCAAGGGAGAAGATGAGCCGGATCTGGGAACCGGAAAACAAGTTTCAGACATGGCTGGACATTGAGATCAGTGCCTGCGAGGCCATGACGAAGCTGGGCCGGATTCCTCAGGCATCACTGAAGGTCATCAGGAAAAAAGCGGGATTTGACATCAAACGTATCGACGAAATCGAAGCCACGACCAAGCACGACATGATCGCCTTCCTGACCGCCGTGACGGAAAAAGTAGGCGAAGACGGCCGTTTCATCCACATGGGCATGACCTCTTCCGACGTCCTGGACACGTCTTTCGCCCTCCTGCTCAAACAGGCGGCGGACATCCTACTGGAAGACATGGACACCCTGATTGCGGCGATCCGGAAAAAGGCCGTGGAACACAAACACACCCTGATGATCGGGAGAACCCACGGCATCCACGCCGAACCGATCACCTTCGGTTTAAAGCTGGCCGTCTGGTACCAGGAGATGGTACGCAACCGGGAACGGCTCCTCCGGGCAAAGGAAACGATCAGTTACGGTAAAATATCCGGCGCCGTGGGTACGTTTTCTTTTATCGATCCTTTTGTGGAAGAATACGTCTGCAAAAAACTGGGGTTGAAACCCGCGCCGGTTTCCTCCCAGATTCTGCAGCGGGACCGCCATGCGGAGTACTTTGCCGTCCTGGCGATCATCGCCTCGTCCCTGGATAAATTCTCCCAGGAAATCCGGCTGCTCCAGAGAACGGAAGTCCGGGAAGCGGAGGAGTATTTTTCCCCCGGCCAGAAGGGTTCCTCGGCCATGCCCCACAAGCGCAATCCGATTCTGTCGGAAAACCTGTCCGGCCTTTCCCGCCTCATGCGTTCCTATGCGCTGGCGGCCATGGAGGATGTGGCCCTGTGGCATGAGCGGGACATCAGCCATTCGTCGGTGGAGCGGATCATCGGGCCTGACGCGACGATTCTTCTGGATTTCATGCTGAGCCGGTTCACCCGCATGGTCGAGCAGCTCATCGTTTACCCCGAGCAGATGCTCCATAACCTCAACCTGACCCATGGGATCATCTTCTCCCAGTTGGTGCTCCTGAAGTTGATCGACAAGGGCATGACCCGGGAAGCCGCCTACGCGGCGGTCCAGAAAAACGCCATGGCGGCGTGGGAAAAGCACCGTGAGTTCAAGGATTTGTTGAAGAAAGACAGGCAGGTCGTGTCGTTTCTCAAAGCCAAGGAAATCGACGACGTCTTTCACGTCGAGCGCTTCCTGAAGCATGTGGATTTCATATTTCAGCGGGTGTTCAAGAAGCAATAGAAGGAAAAGCAAAGAGATAACAAGAAGGGGGGACCCTGGAAACGGGTCTCCCCTTTTCAAAATGCCTCGTCATTTTAGGCAAACGTAGCGCGACCCGGAATCCATTCCCAGAATGTTCCTCTCTGCCCATGGGTCCCGGATCAAGAGACTGTGTCGTAATACCCGATTGACGTTCGAGTTCATTCTGAACAAAGTGCAAAATCTAATAATAACCAGCTTTTGAGAAACGAGATTCTTCGGCTGACGCCTCGGCATGACATTACGACACAGTCTCCAAGCCCGGGACGACACCGAGGTGGATGTCGCCATGGCATTTTACTCCGTTATGCCGGTTTGCGGCTCCGGACCACCCGGGTGTCCTTCCGCCAGTTTACGTCGTCTTTCTCCGGGTAGTCGAGGTTATAGTGCAATCCCCGGCTCTCCTTCCGCATCATGGCGCATTCCAGGATCAGGTTGGCCACGGTGGCGATATTGCGGAGTTCGATGAGATCCTTGGTGATCAGAAAATTCCGGTAATACTCATCGATTTCGTGGGAAATCATCTCGATGCGCCGCTTGGCCCGGGCCAGCCGCTTGTCGGAGCGGACGATCCCCACGTAATTCCACATGCAGCGCCGGATTTCATCCCAGTTATGGGAGACCACGACCGATTCGTCGCTTTCCGTGGCGCCCCGGGGGTCCCAGGGCGGGATAACTAAATCGCTTTGGGAGTTCCGAGCGAAAAGTTCGGCGATCTTTAGATAGGCGCGATTGGCGTAAACGACAGCTTCCAGCAAAGAGTTGCTGGCCAGGCGGTTGGCTCCGTGGAGTCCCGTGCAGGATACTTCGCCCAGAGCGAAGAGGCCCACGATATTGGTCCGGCCGTAATGATCGACGTCAACGCCGCCGCACAGGTAATGGGCCGCCGGCACGACGGGGATTTGATCCGCTGTGATGTCGATGCCGTATTCCAGGCATTTCTGATAGATGCCGGGGAAGCGGTCCACAATGAAATCATGCCCCCGGTGGGTGATGTCCAGAAGGACATACTCATCTCCCGAAATCTTCAGTTCCGTGTCGATGGCCTGGGCGACGATATCCCGGGGGGCGAGACTCTCCATGGGGTGGTAATTCTCCATGAAGGTCGAGCCGTCTCTGAGGCGCAGGACGCCCCCTTCACCGCGTACGGCCTCGCTGATCAGGAAGGATTTCGCGTCCGGATGATAAAGGCAGGTCGGATGGAACTGGATGAATTCCATATTGGAGATTTCCGCCCCGGCGCGGTAAGCCATGGCGATGCCGTCGCCGGTGGCAATGTCCGGATTGGTCGTGATGAGGTAGACTTTGCCGGCGCCGCCGGTGGCCAGGACGATAAAACGGGCGCGGAACGTATGGATTTGGTTGTCGTTGATGTCGTAGACGTAAGCGCCCAGGCAGCGATCCGGCTCCGTGGGCGACAGCGTCTCGTTCAGAGCGGATTCCCGGATCAGATCGACGGCAATGTGGTTTTCTAAAATGCGGATATTACCAATCTGGCTCGCTTTTTCGTGCAAGGCGCGCTCGATTTCCCGGCCGGTTAAGTCTTTGGCGTGAATGACGCGGCGCTTGGAATGCCCCCCTTCCCGTCCCAGGTCGTAGCCGGAGGAGGAGCCGTTGGTCGACTTGGTAAATTCGACGCCCCACTGCACCAGTTCCCGGATGCGGTCGGGCCCTTCGCCGACGACGAACCGGACCGTGTCTTCCCGGCACAGACCGCCGCCGCAGACGAGGGTGTCCCGGATATGATCCTCGAAGCTGTCTTCCTTGTCTAAAACAGCGGCGATGCCGCCCTGGGCGTAGTTGGTGTTGGATTCGGATTTTTCCTTTTTGGTCACCATGGTGACGGTGCCCAGAGCGGATGCCTTGATGGCGAAGGATAAACCGGCGATACCGCTGCCCAGCACGAGAAAATCGGATGTGTACTCCATGAGGCCGTCCTTTGGCGGAAAAAGATTATTTACAAACCTTTGACGTTTCTATATACACTTTTCGGGCTTTTGTAAAAAAGAAAAACAGGAAATGCATCATGCTGGTACTGGGAATTGAATCGTCCTGCGATGAAACGGCCGCATCCGTCGTCCGCGACGGACGGGTCATGCTGTCCAACGTCATCGCTTCGCAGATCGACGTCCACCGGAAATACGGCGGCGTCGTGCCGGAAATCGCCTCCCGCAAGCATGTGGAGGCCATCATCCCCGTCATCCTCGAAGCGCTGGAGAAGGCGGAGGTGACACTGGATCGGATCGACGGCATCGCCGTCACCTGCGGCCCCGGCCTGGTCGGGTCGCTCTTGGTCGGGTTGTCCACGGCCAAGGCCATCGCCTACGCCCGGAAGATCCCCTTCGTGGGGGTGAATCACCTGGAAGGGCATATCTCGGCGATTTTCCTGATGGAAACCCCGCCGGAGCCGCCGTTTGTCGCCCTGGTCGTCTCCGGGGGGCATACGAACATCTACGTCGTGGAGCCGGATGGGAAATGCACCCTGAAGGGCCAGACCAAAGACGACGCGGCGGGGGAAGCCTTCGACAAGGCGGCGAAAATGCTGGATATCGGTTATCCCGGCGGCGTGGTCATCGACAAGATGGCGAAAAACGGCGACTGCCGTCAATATGATTTCCCCCGGGCCATGCGGGATTCCAACGATTTCAGCTTCAGCGGGTTGAAGACGTCCCTGTTGAACATGCTGAAGAAGCGCCCTGAACCCTTCACGCCGGCGGAGTTGAATGACGTCGCGGCGAGCTACCAGGAGGCGATTATCGACGTGCTCGTCGAGAAGACCCTGCGAACGGCCAAACAGACGGGAATATCCCGGGTGGCCGTCTGCGGCGGCGTGGCGGCCAACAGCCGCCTGCGGGTGCGCTTCAACGAGGACGGAAAAAGAGAGAACATCGACGTGTTTATCCCGCCTCCGGTTTTGTGCACGGATAATGCCGGGATGATCGCCGTGGCCGGTCATGCGCTCCTGGAAAAGGGCATCCGGTCGGGCCTGGATTTGAACGCCGTTTCACGCTGGCCCGCAACCGTTGCCTGAGATCGCCGCCGCCTGAAAGAGAAGTCGGACCATTGAAACGTTATCTGATCAATTTTTACAATAAATTCATCAGCCTGAAGGGGGAGCCCAAAAACATCGCCATGGGTTTCGCCTTGGGGGTCTTTGTGGGGGTGACGCCGACCATTCCCTTCCACACGGGCCTGCTGGTCGCCCTGGGGCTGGCTTCCCGGCAGAACATCACCTCCGCCTATATCGGCGCCTGGGCCATTTCCAATCCCCTGACGGTTGCTCCGTTTTATCTTTTGGAATACCGGATCGGCAAATACCTCCTGGGTATGGGAGAAAAGTCCCTGGTCCTGAAGGATTATTCCATCATGAGCATCATGAACTTCGGCTGGGACGTGACGTTTCCCCTGCTGGCCGGGGGGTTGATCGTGGCGCCTTTTTTCGCCGTTCCCGCCTATTTCGTGGCCCATCGGATGGTGTTGGCCATCCGCCGGAAAAGACACCATCATGTCGACCACCCTTGACCTGCTGAAAAAGCATCACATCCGACCGAACAAGCACTACGGCCAGTCTTTCCTCATCGAAGATGACATGTTCCGGAAAATCGTGGCGGCGGCTCAGTTGCAGCCCGGCGATACGGTGGTCGAAATCGGCGCCGGTCTGGGCGTCATGACGCGTCTGATTGCCGAAACAGCCGCAAGAGTCATCGCCGTCGAAGTCGATCCGCACCTCATCGACGTGCTCCGGGAAAACCTCCGCGAAAAGGATCATATCGAAATCCTCCATCAGGACATCCTGCGCGTCGATTTCTCCGAGATTTCCACAAGCGCTCCGGCAGGGAAACTCAAGGTCATGGGGAATATTCCCTATAACATTACTTCGGAAATTCTCTTTCATCTGCTGGAGCATCGGGAAAGCATCCAAACCGCCGTGCTGCTGATGCAGCAGGAAGTGGCCGAGCGGCTGACGGCGGAGCCGGGGACGAAAGCTTACGGCATTCCGACGGTCATCCTGTCCATGTACGCCGATTTGGAGGCGCTCTTTTCCGTGTCGAATCGCTGCTTTTACCCCGTTCCGGCGGTCCGGTCCGCCGTGGTCAGGCTGGAATTTCGGACGGAACCCCGGCACCCGCTCCGGGACGAAGCCTTCTTCCGCCGCCTCGTCCGGGCGTCCTTCGCCCGGCGCCGCAAAACCCTGCTCAACAACCTGAAAGCATTCCGGAAAATCGAAAAGACCCCGGAGGAGATCAGCGCGCTCCTTGCCGGATTGAACATCGACGGCACCCGCCGGGCCGAAACCCTGACGCCGGCGGAATTCGCCGCCCTGGCCGACGCCCTCTGCGATAACGCTCAATAAAAGCAATATATTGAAATCTGTGGGGAGATGCACCATTTTCCTTGCCGTTTTACGGATGAGGAAGGAAGGACCAAACATGTCACACCGGCGAACTGGCCGTGTCGTAATACCCGACTTACGGTCGAGGTCATTCTTCTGAACGCAGTGAAGAATCTCATTATTACGGCATGTTGAAAGAAAAAGATTTTTGGCTTGCGCCTTAAATGACATGGCAATACAGCCTCCTGATCCTGAATCCGGATACTATTTTTCTGGATTCCGTCTTCCGACGGAACGGCTGTCATTCAACTGGTTCAATGCGAAGAAAAAAAACAAAGGCAGGGTTTTGCCGCCCTGCCTTTTTGATTGGAAATAAAAACCCTTATGCCTTGAGGCGTCTTCGGATGCCGATCAACCCCAGCAGCCCAGCGCCGAAGAGCCACAGCGCCGCCGGAATGGGCACGGCGTTGGCCGTCAGGCGGGCCGTGTCAATTTTACCATCCGACCCTATCAAATCGAGATACGCCACGTTCCACACCCAGCCCGTCGGTCCGGCGATGGAGGAGAATTCACCTGTAATCCCCCCGGAGGCCAACAGGAAGTCAAAAGCAGTGCCGTTGGCTGGTGAATAGCCGCCATAGAGAGAAATATCCAGAATTCCCCCCAGGGTGGCGCTGCCGATGATGTTCAGGATGTCATACTCACCCGGATTCGTACCACCCAGTTCGATTTCCAGAATACCGGCGGCGTTTTGCACATAGTTGCCCGTCATAGTTAATGTGCCGGGGGAGTGACCCGGGGCGACCGTGCCGTTGTTGGTAAAGAGGCCGGTTGTGATGTTGCCGCCCGCTCCCTTGAACAGGCCGTTATTGATGATTTCGTTGGTCACCGAAAGCGTCCCGCCGGTCATGTTGTAGGTGCCTGTGCCAACATGGGTGCCGGACTCAGAACTGCTGCCGATTTCGAGATTGCGATGGATGATGTTGGTGCCGCCGGACTGGTTAAATATACCGGTCCCGCCCTCGTCGCCCAGGTACACCGCTCTCTGCACCTCAAGCTCGGCGCTGCCGCTCAGGTTGTACGTGCCGGTTGAACTATCCTGGCCGATGATCATATCCTGGTACACCTTGTGGCTGCCGTCGGTATGTTCAAATAACGAAGGATTGCTGCCTTGATCACCGATAATGGTGCGGGCGGAATACAGCTCACCGCCGGACAGGTTGTAGGTGCCGGAACTGCCGTTAAGGCGGCCGACGATCAGTTCATGTGGGCCATCTGACCTCAAGGTTTTATCATCATTATTAATTCCGACAAGGACGATTCCTCCTGACTGATTGAAAGTGCCGGTGCCACTGTTGCCGACATAGATGCCGTCAAATTTCCCGCCGGCGCCGACATCCAACAGGCCTCCAGTAAGAGTGTATGTCCCTGTGGCCGCCGCTCCTCCCCCGATGTACAGTTGCTCAGTCACGATGTGCGTGCCGTAGCTTTGGGTGAAGGTGCCGGTGCCAGCAGTACCGCCGACAACGGTGTCTTGTGTGTATAAGGTTCCACCGCTGAGATCATAGACACCCGTACTCCCAGCCAGATTGCCGATGATCAGGTTGTCGCCCACGTCGTGAATGCCACCTGACTGGTTAAAATATCCAGTCCCTTCCTGGCCGACAATTGCCCAGCCGCCAACGCTCACTTCCCCATCCCCAAGGTCGTAATCCCCCCAAATACCGGCACCCTGACCGACAATCAGGTTGCGGCCCACGTTGTGAACGCCGCCCCTCTGATTGAAAGTACCGTAACCCGAAGAACCGACTATCGTATCGATCCCGATATTGAGGTTGCCGCCGGAGAGGTCGTAGGTGCCGGTTGCCCCGGCCGCCTGTCCGAGAATGAGGTCATTGACGACTGTAACCGTTCCGCCTGACTGGTAAAAATGTCCTTTCCCTTCCTGGCCGACAATTGCCGAGCCGCCAACGCTTATCATGCCTTTATTGGAAAGGTTGTAAGTCCCCCAACTTTTGGCAGTCTGACCGACAATCAGGTTGCCGCCCACGTTGTGAAGGCCACCGCTCTGATTGAAAGTACCGTCACCCGAAGAACCGACTATCGTATCGGTCCCGATATTGAGGTTGCCGCTGTACAGATTGTATTCACCCTTGCTTCTCGCATAAACATCCACAAAGAGGGTGTTATCAACCCAGTGGTCACCACCATTCTGATTAAATGTACCATAACTGCCCGTGCTGTAGCCGACGTATTCATCACCTTTCACCAGAAGTTCACCGCTATCCAGGTTGTAGGTGCCGTTGCCGTACAGATTTTCTGTGAGAATCGTTGTTCCTTGACCATCCGAAACATCGTATACGGCCTTTCTGCCAAGGATCATGTCGCCGTCGACCGTGACCCGGCCGTTTGTGTGCTGAAAGGTCCCCGTTCCGCCGTCGCCCAGCACCAGGTCGCCTTTGACCCACAGGATGGAGGAATCGCCATCAGGCAAGGATGTATCTAATGTGTAAATGCCCTGACCCTGATTGGTCCAATGCTCTTTGTATTCTCCTGTATTATCGTCCAGAATGACCGTGACGCCGCTCCCGCCGATGGTCAGGCCGCCGGTGGTGTGGGTCCCGTCGGTCTGGTCGAAGAAACCGGAGCCCCTGGCGCCGACAACCGTCTGACCCTCGACGGTCAAGGTCACGGTCGCGTCGCCGCTCAGGTTGTAATGACCGACGCTGTTTTCCTGGCGGGCTATGGTCAGGTTGTCGATATGGACCGTGCCGCCGGAGTGGTTGAAATCGCCATAGCCGCCCCATTCGCCGAGGACGATCCCACCATACCAGGTCTGAGTGACCTCCGTGGAAACGCCGTCATTTTCCACCGTCCTTGTGTCATGCCAGCCGTCCAGGGTTCCGCTCTGCATGTCATAGACGCCATGGCCGCCGACTTGGTCCCCCAGATACATGGCGCCGCCCAGCTGAAAAGTCCCGCCGTCCTGATTGAAGTAGCCTTTGCTGTCGGTTCCGATTTTGACCTCGTAATCTTTTTAATAAGGATGCCTGTTCCGGAGAGATTATAAGCGGCATAACCGTTGGTTCCGGTTGTTGCGCTGACGTACAGACTGCTGCCGGAATTCAGGGTCAGGGTGCCGGCGCTGTGATCCAGAATCATGAGTTTGCCGGCGCCGGCCCTGATGTCCAGAAAAGACAGGTTCGGATCGACGGCGTCGCTATCATATGTTACGGTTCCGGGGCTGCCAGAGCTATACGTGTCGCCGTTCAGGTAAACCGTGTCGCCGTTCTGAGGCACACCCTCAGCACCCGACCCATCCGGACTGGTGTTCCAGTTCGGCTTAAAGTCCCACATTTCAAGACCTGAACCGGAATCGACATAACCGCCGACCCAGTAACGATCCGTTGCGCCAACCCCGGACGGCAGAACCAGCAGCAGCGCCAAAATAGACGCAACCCAAAAACTTTTCCCGACAACCCCTCTTTTTTTCATAACCGCCCCCCAAAAAATTCTTGTGATTTGTTTATTGTCCCGCAGCAGGTTTCTGCGCTTCCGCTTCCTTGATCAGCCTCGCCACCTGGGAGTCGGCGGCCACCGGCTCGATGATGGCGATATGCCCGGCGTTGATGTACATTTGGTCGGGCTTGTGCAGTTCGTTTGCCCGCCGGAGGAGGACCTGCCGGAGTTCCTTCGTCTCGGGGTTCACCTGCTGACGGATGTAAAAGACGCTCTTCAGCAGGGGATAGGGCGAACCGGCATTCTGCAGCTTACCGAAGAAGACCTGGCCGTTTTCCATGAAGACGGCCTGATATTCGGTGCCGAAAGTGATGTTCCCGCCGCTTTGTCTGTTGCATCCGGTCAGGACCAGAACAAACAATACCCCCAAAACAACCGGCACCATGCCCCATCTTTTTGCAACACCCTGTTTTCTTTTTACCATCTTCCTCTCCTGATTATCAGATGCTCTTCATCCCATGCTTTGCGCCGTACCAATAGGGAAGGCCGCCAAAAATGATTGTTCTCTCATCGCGCCCGGCGGCCCGGCTGTCTCATTGAGACCCGCGGCTTTCCGTGTCATCATCACTGATGAGTCGGCCTTTACAAGCCGCCGGCCGGTGATCATAAGGCGCCTTGTGTCAATGGAAAAATGTCGGGTCACCCCGGATCATCACCATTCATTCTGAAAAGAACCGATCCGACGGCAGGACCGCCGGGATCCTGACATGACATCCGCTGATCGTTAGAGTTCCGGGAACGCCCCCCTCCCGCGACATCCCAAAAGCCCCAGCAGGCCCGCGCCGAAGAGCCACAGCGCCGCCGGGACGGGAGTCGGGATGGGCGTTACTTTAATAATCATGTCATTGTAATCCTTGTCGGAACCACCAAGGCGGAGGTCTTCGATTCCCAGCCAGTAGCCTGAATTGTCCCGAAAGACGGCAAAGTGCTGCCGATTGTTGTCGACCGCTCCCCCGGCGGCATTCCTGTTCTTCCCCGACTGCGTGTAGTAGGTATCCCCGTTGGCCGCAAGGAGGTAAAAGCCATACGCTGCGGTGGGGGTAAAGGGCGTCGCGGCTCCTGCAGAGGCCGACCCGCTGAAGATGACCTGCTTGCTGCCTGTAGCAATATCATACCAGCCAAATACGTTGATATTCGCGTTACCGGCTATCTCAATCTGCATGGCAGCCACCTGGCCCGCATCCGTCGTGTTAAAATAGAAGTTGGCATCATAGCCGGCTGCGGTCGTGGAACTTCCCCAGAAAGGGATCGCTCCCGGTCCCGCCGTTGAGCCGGAAAAAGCACCCGTGTTGGTCAAATAATAGCCGATTCCTTTTTTGTCTCCGTCGGCGGAGTCACCATCCCAATAGGGTTGGCCGTTCTCGTTAAGGGCACCCGCATCCCATGTTTGCCAGGTATTGCCCGCAGTTCCCGTGATGTAAGTGCCGGCAATCGCCCTGGCGGGAAGCGCAAGCGCGATCAGGACCGCAGCGATCCAAAACATCTGTCCCCCAAACACCCTTTTTTTCATAACCGCCCCCCAAAAAAATTCTTGTGATTTGTTTATTGTCCCGCAGCAGGTTTCTGCGCTTCCGCTTCCTTGATCAGCCTCGCCACCTGGGAGTCGGCGGCCACCGGCTCGATGATGGCGATATGCCCGGCGTTGATGTACATTTGGTCGGGCTTGTGCAGTTCGTTTGCCCGCCGGAGGAGGACCTGCCGGAGTTCCTTCGTCTCGGGGTTCACCTGCTGACGGATGTAAAAGACGCTCTTCAGCAGGGGATAGGGCGAACCGGCATTCTGCAGCTTACCGAAGAAGACCTGGCCGTTTTCCATGAAGACGGCCTGATATTCCGTCGTGAAGGTCAGGTTGCCGCCCGTGGTCTGCTTTTCGCAGCCCGCCAGAGTCAGGGCCGTTAAAATCACTACGCCGATCAGCATCATCCGCCATTTGCTTGCACCACTGCGTATCCCGTAAACCATCTTTCTCTCCCGGACTTGATTTTTTTTCCGGCGGGTTGCAGAAATAAAAAAGGCCGCCGGAAATGAATAGAACATTCATTCCTGGCGGCCCGGCTGTCATGTTTGAAATTTAGGACCCGTGGCTTTCCGCGCCACCGTCTCCGGTGGGTTGGCTTTTTCAGGAGTATCTTTTGTCTAACAAAAAGATACTGTTGTCAAGGGTTTTTTTCTTTTAACGCCAAGTTTTTTTACGCATATCAATAAATCTCAAACGACGTCATAATATCGACGAGCTTTTTCGGAAGAGAATCTAATATAAGATAATGATATTACATAGATAAGGAAATCATGCCGCCCGGAGATCGACGCGGCGTCCGGGGGTGCTTCAACTGCACGAATTTTCTCGCGGTTTCATCCGGATGGCGGTCGCGGTTTTCCCGGGATGATCGGCAACCCTGCGGAATATATGAAAATGTATGAATGTCCTTTACATATTTGCGGCGGGAGAAGGCCGTGCCGCGCGGGAAATGAATTACGGGTCGTGGGCCGGGCGGACAAACAACCTCATCCCCACCCTGACCCTCCCCTTGAAGGGGAGGGAACCGCTTATCGTCGTTCCGGAGCGGGAGATTGTGTCGCAACCGGCTTTTCATCATTTTGTGCCAGTAAAGCAAGGCACGGAATCCGGTATGATCGGCAAGTTCCGGATACCGGCTTTCGCCGGTATGACGACTTTTTATTGATTTCTGATCATTACGACACAGTCTCCCGATCCGGAACCATTTCCAGGGTGTGCCGAATTTTAAATGGATTCAGGGAGATGCGAAGACGGTTTGCGCCGTAAAGAACAGCGGCTTGGCAACCGCCGGATCAATAGGGCGACGCGGCGAGAATCTGGGTGATTTCCGCCTGAAGTTGCGCCGGGAAGCGATCAGTTTGATAGTATCGCCGGATATCTTCCGCCAGTTTTCTCCAGGCGGTCTCAGTTTCCCCCGCGTAAAGATAAAGAATCGTTCGCCGCACCAGAAGTTGCCCCCGCAAGTCGGAAAAAAACGCATCAGGCCCGTTAACGGTCAATATGGCTTCCGGAAAGTCTCTGCGTTCCGCCGGTATTTTTCCGATGTCGGCTTCGGTTTCCCGGGCCAGTTGCAGATACCGGTCGCGAAAGGGGTTGTTATCGACGGACAGGGTAAAGGGTGTAATCTGATAATGCCGGGGAAAAAGCAACGTGGATTGGTCGTGGGGCGTATGGAAATACTTGAACCTGACGTCCCGGTCTTCCAGCCAAAGAGACAAGCCCCGACAGGAAAGGACCGGACCGGAACGGCCGGCTTCGCCGCCTGTGGTTGCTCCCAGATAGAGGACGCCTTT
>CAYOYJ010000036.1:0-18629 GCA_964408155.1 uncultured Syntrophales bacterium | reverse complement strand
ACCCGGCGACCACTGCGTCACTACCGGTATGGAGCATAACTCCGTCATGAGGCCTCTGCGGGCGATGGAAGCCAGAGGCGTCGCTCTGTCGGTCGTTCCCTGTAAAGCCGACGGTACGCTGAACCCGGCGGACGTAAAAGCGGCGATCCGGCCCGAAACTCGCATGATCGCGCTCATCCATGCCAGCAACATCACCGGAACCATCATGCCCGTTGCCGAGGTGGGTGACATTGCCCGGCGTCACGGCATCCCGCTCCTGGTCGACGCAGCTCAGACGGCAGGGGCTTTCCCCATCGACGTAGCCGCCATGAATATCGACCTCTTGGCCTTCACTGGGCATAAATCCCTCTTTGGCCCCCAGGGCACGGGAGGGCTCTACATTCGCAAGGACCTTGACGAAAAAATTGCTCCCCTCATGATGGGCGGAACCGGGAGCCGGTCGGAATTCGAGGAACAACCGGACTTTATGCCTGACAAGTACGAATCGGGGACCCAGAACGCCATTGGCCTCGCCGGCCTGGGCGCCGGGATCGCCTTTATCTGCACCGAGGGCGTCAAAGCCATCCGGCAAAAGGAACTGGCTCTCACTCAGGCCTTTCTGGAAGAAGCCGGAAGCCTGAAAGGAGTGCGCCTTTACGGCCCAAAGGACCCGGAAAAGCGAACAGCTGTGGTTTCCTTCAATATAGACGGCCTGGTCCCATCTGAAACGGCCATGCGCTTGGACGAAGATTACGGTATCCTCTGCCGGCCGGGACTTCACTGCGCACCTTTGGCCCATCGGACGGCAGGCACTTTTCCCCAAGGTACGGTCCGGTTCAGCTTCGGGTATTACAACACCCTAGACCAGGTACGGCGGGCGGTCAGGGCGATCGAAGAGATCAGTCGGGGATCACATTAAGAAAAGATTTCCATCAGGAGGCATGCAAATTGGTAAATGAAATCGATGCACGAGGGTTAGCCTGTCCACAGCCGGTAATTCTGACGAAAAAAGCTCTGGAAGCGGAAAATGAAGTGGTTGTCCTTGTCGATAACGATATTGCCGTCGAAAACGTGAAGCGCCTGGGAACTAACCTGGGTTGCAGTGTGACAGTCGATCAGCCCGAATTGAAAACCTTCCGCCTGGACCTCAAAAAAACATCCAGCCAGACGCCAGATACCTGTGCCCTTACCGTGGAAGCCGCATTGGCCGTGCCAACAGCCGGTCCTCTGGTAGTTGCTATCGGAGAAAACCGGATGGGGCGGGGCAACGATGAATTGGGTTATATTCTTATACGCAGTTTTATCCATACACTGCTTTCTCTTGATCCCCTGCCGGCGACCATGATTTTCTTCAACTCCGGCGTCAAGTTAACGGTTCTGGACTCGGATGTCCTGGACGATTTGAAGGAACTTGAGGCGAAAGGCGTAAATTTCCTGGTTTGTGGTACCTGCGTCAATTTCTTCGGCATTACCAGGGATGTTGCGGTAGGATCGATCTCCAACATGTACGACATCGCCGAAACCATGAGTAAAGCGGGTCGGATGATCGCACCGTAAAGATTATCATAAGGATAGCAAATCGAATATGAACCAACCGGAAGACTGTGATGTTGTTCTGTTCCACAGCGTCACCCATGCCATGAAAGCGGAAAAACTGCTGAAAGCGGCGGGGCTTACTTTCCAACTCATCCCTGTGCCCAAGCACATAAGCTCAGCCTGCGGTATCTGCCTCCGCTTTCCCCGGGAACAGCAGGCCGCGGTTGTCGCCACCCTCAAGAATCAGGTCGATATCAGGGAAATTCGGCATTTTTGCTGATCCCTCGCCTTACTCTGCCCTGTCGTTTGCGCTTGGAGACTGTGCCATAATGACAAAAAAGGTCATTTCGAGCGAATGCGAGAAATCTTGATATGTTGAAATTACTTAAATATTGCCTGCAGTAGAAACGACAAAAACATCCGTTGCGACACAGTCTCTGGATCCGGGATCTATTTGCGGGGTGTCCCTTACTGGAAATGGGTTCCGGTCGTGCTTTGCTTTCCCGAAAAGACAAGTGGGTGAGGGGGCTAAGCCTTTGTCCACTCGTATAGCAGAATTACCGCCGCCTGAGGCAGGCTTAAAGACTCGGCGTCGCCAAAACGCGGTATGCTCCACTGCTCTGCAGTCAGCGACAGCAGCTCCTCCGGTAGACCGTGACTTTCGCTACCCAGAAGGATCGCTGACGGTTCATCGCCCAGCGGATGGAGCGGAACGCCTCCCTGGACGGTCGTCCCGACGAGTGCATACCCCTTCCGGATTTCCGGAAGACTCACTGAAAAATCCACATGGTCAACAATCTCTAAATGGAAAAGACTTCCCATGGACGCACGGATAGCCTTGGGGTGGGTAAAATCGACGGAGCCTTCACTAAGAAGAATCGTTTTCACCCCGAACCAGTGGGCGGAGCGCAGAATCGCTCCCAGATTCAAGGGATTTCCCACCTGGTAAAGCAACAGAAGCCGGGATTCATTCTTCGGTGAGATTTCCCCACAAGAACGAGCATGAGGCACGACCATCAAGGTTGAGACACCTTCAGATTCCTTATCTTGGCTGATTTTCTTCCATTCCGTCTCGGTGAGTTCATAGATCGTCTTTCCTGCCATATCGGGCAGCAGGTTCTTCCAAAGGGCTTCCTTGTCTCTTCGGACGAGGAAATATTCGATTTCCCAACGACTTCGCAGGGCCTCCCGGACCACTTTGATCCCTTCAGCCAGAAGCCGCTCCTCTTTCCGGCGGTTTTTCGCCAGGCCCAGTCCGGCCCAGTATTTCAGTTGTGTCTTCGATGGTTTCAGATACAAAAGTTTTGCTCCTTACAAAAACTCACCCTCTTCAAACCGCTTCAGGAAACAGTCTTCCGTGATTTCTCCGACCGGAGGGAAAAATCTTTCACATAAGGGATACCACCGGGTTAAGATTTTTCGTCGCTTACGCTTCTCGAAATGATCCGGTTACATGCCATCAGATTTTTGCCTGACAACGGCTTCGTAAAAAGATCCGCAGGCGCGGCGTGCAAATCCTGAGGAGTGGGGTGTGCTTTTCGTCGTACACTGTAACGCCGTATCCGGTCTTTTTACGAAGCCGTCATCCCTTAGATCTTCTTCAGCAAATCCTGCGCCGCCACGTGGATCGGATCCCACGAGGGGCTGAAGGGCGGTGCGTAGGCCAGATCAAGATACGCCACCTCATCCAAACCTAACCCGGCCCACAGGGCACAAGACAGGGTGTTGATCCGGCTGACGGCACCGGCTCCACCGATCGCCTGGGCCCCCAGAAGCTTGCCTGTCGACTGATCCGCGATGAGTTTTATCCCCACGGAACTGTTCCCCGGCATGGGTCCTGCAAGGGCGTTGCCCCAGATGACGGTACTGACGGGATGAAATCCCGCCTGGGCTGCTTCCCGTTCATCGATCCCCGTTGCCGCCATTTCCAGATCAAACAGGCGGAAGGACTGGGCTGCGACAATCCCGGGAAAGAGCATGGGCGAGCCGCCGATGTTGCGGCCTGCGACCCGACCCTGCTTGTTGGCAATATCACCCAGAGGAATGTGCACCCAGCGCTTGCTCACCCGGTTAAAAACCTCACAGCAGTCGCCCACCGCATAGATATTTCCCGGCGACGTTTTCTGGGAGAAGTCCACCTGGATCGCCCCGGTCTTTCCCAGGGGAATCCCGGCGGCGGCAGCCAGTTGCACATCCGGTTTGACGCCGATGGCCAAAATCAAGAGGTCCACCACCAACTCACCCACCGTTGTGGTCAGATGCAGCCGTCCATCCGCCCCCTTCTCGATGTTCTGGGTTTTGGTTCCCGTAAGAGTAATGACACCGTTTTTGTCCAGTTCCTCTTGGGCCTTCTTAGAAAAGATGGGATCCCAGCGAGTCACAGGCAAGGCCCCCATGTTGATAACGGTCGTTTTGATATGGCGCCGTCTCAGGTTCTCGCACATCTCCATGCTGATGAACCCGGCGCCGATGATCGCGACTTCGCGGACCGGCTTTTCCTCGATCCGGGCTTTGATTCGGATGGCGTCGTTCAAACGTTTAAGTGTGAAAACCCCTTCGAGATCCTGGCCGGGAATCCCCGGCAGAATCGGAATCGTCCCTGTACCGATAGTCAGAATATCGTATTTGACACGTGATCCATCCCCCAGTTGCACCAGCGATTCCTTGGTATCGATTTCCATCACCGACGTCCGGGTCAGAACCTCAATGCCTCCGTCCCGGAACCGCTCCGGTGTTCTTGCCACCAGTTTGTCTTCATCCTGGATTACATCACCGATGTAATAGGGCATTGGTCAAGCTGCGACGGATGTGTAGTCTCCCTGTTCAATCATCAGGACGTCGAGATCCGGGTTCCTCCGTTTCGCTTCCGCCGCAACGGAGGCGCCACCCGCCCCGCTGCCGACAATAACCAGTTTTTCCCCCATGGTTTGTCCCTCCTTTCCATGAAGCAATGATCGGTTAAACATCACTTCGGTAAATCATGATAGAGGACCTCAACAAGCGGAGGACCTGTTCCCTGCGCGACGGACATACCAAATGCCCATGCCGCACAAGATCATGAATAAACAAAGAATCTGGCCCATACTAAAGGGCCCCAAAATAAAACCTAATTGACTGTCCGGTTCCCGAAAAAACTCGATAAAGAACCGCACAACACCATAGCCGACCAGGTACATGCCGGCCAGAAATCCCTCGAAGGGGCTTCTCCGGCGCAAGATCCACAGCAGGACAAACAGGACGACGCCCTCGAAAAAGGCCTCGTACAACTGAGAAGGATGACGGACCAGCCTTTCCGGATCCGCCGGGAAAACCATTCCCCAAGGCGCATCGGTGGTACGACCGTAGAGTTCGCCGTTGATGAAATTGCCGATTCGTCCGAAGGTATACCCCAGGGGAATCACCGGGACCAGTAAATCAACAAAACGCCAGAAAGGAATCCGCATCTTCCGGCAGAACAGACCCGTAGCCAGAATGAAACCAAGGACACCGCCGTGGTAGGACATGCCGCTTATGCCTGTGAAACGGATGCCGTTGGAGAATTCAAAGGGGAGGAAAATCTCCAGGGGATGGCTCATGTAATAGCCAAGGTTGTAGAGCAGAACATAGCCAAGCCGCCCCCCGAGGATCACCCCCAGAATCGCCCAGATGAAATAGTCCTGGATCGTTTCGATCTTGAATGCGTAATTTTCTTTTTTTATGCGGTATTGAACCAGAAGATAGACCAGGCCAAAGGCCACCAGATACATGAGGCTGTAATATCGGAGCTGGAAAGACCCTATCTCGATGATATTGGGATTGATATGAAAGGGTATAGATTGCCAGCCGCTCAAGTTATGACTCCTTCCCACAGATAAAGAGAATCCCGGCATTATCCCGGAAAGTCAGTTCATGTCATTTCGAGGAGCTCCGGCGACGAGAAATCTTTCTCCATGCTTTTAAAACAAGATTTCTCCTTTTAGTCGAAATGACAAGATCGGTTCAGTACGCGTTGCCTTTTAGATCCTCAACGTAGAGCTGGGCCGCGAAAGCCGCCGTCGCACCGTCGCCGCAGGCGGTAACCACCTGTCGAAGCAGCTTGTGAGTGCAGTCGCCGCAGGCGAAGATGCCGGGTGCCGATGTCCGCATGTCCCGATCAACGACAATAGCTTTATCATCCGCCAGGGTGACCTGCCCTGCCACCAGTTCACTGTTGGGAATCAGGCCAATAAAGACAAAAACCCCCGATGCGGGCAGAGTCCAGGCTTTTCCGGAATCCCGGACGTCCCGCAGACGGACGCCGGTGACGGTCTCCTCACCGATTACCTCATCAACCACGGCATGCCAGGCAAAAAAAATCTTGTCGTTGGCAAAGGCACGCTGCTGGAGAATCGCCGTCGCCCGCAGACGGTCACGGCGATGAACAATGGTCACTTTGGAACAAAAATGCGTGAGGAAGAGGGCCTCCTGCACCGCCGTATCACCGCCGCCGACGACCACGACCTCGCGGTTGCGGTAAAAAGGTCCGTCACAGGTCGCACAATAGGAAACGCCACGTCCGGTGTAGGATTCCTCGCCGGGCACGTCAAGTTTTCGCCAGTGGGCGCCCGTTGCCACGATCAGAGCCAGGGCCTCGAAGGCCTTCCCGCCGGAGAGGAGGACCGCCCAGCCCTTAACCCCATGCCATTCCCGGCACTCAACGGCGTTACAATCCGCCTGCACCACCTGAAGACCGAACTGCACGGCCTGTTTTTTGAATTTATCGACGACGTCGAAACCGCTTGCCCCTTCGGGCATGCCGGGGTAGTTTTCGATCCAGTCGGTAACGGTAATCTGGCTGACCGTGGACACGCCTTCGATCAGCATGGTCTTCAGGTTCGCCCGGGCGGCGTAAAGCCCTGCCGTATAGCCCGCCGGTCCCCCGCCGACGATCAAGGCATCAAAAACAGTTTCCGGTATATTGGGTTCAGACATAAGAATTTCTCCTTTGAAACGATGCCGATTCCAGCTTTGGCAATAGGTCGGTCGGATCGGTTATTTGTTTTTCTCATCTTTCTTTTTCATTTTCAGCAGTACTTTGGCTTCCTTCTTTTGGGCCTTTAACGACGCTCTGGATGCGCCTTCACTCGTTGTTAAAGCGACATCTGCCGGGACTGGCGATTCAGTCGTTACGGATACGGACGGCTGCGCGTCCGTTTTCCCGCGGCGAAAGCGATGCATGAAGCACTGGGCAAAAGTCTTGCCGAACTGGCCGATGAACGCGGCAACCAGGACGATCAACACCCACTTGACGATCTGCCAGGTTAAAATGTCGAGACTATCCATCCGGTATGCCCTCCTGCCGGTTTAGAAATACATGATTCGGGCGTCCTTGACCACTGATTTTTCAAGTCAACTTCTATCACCGGATCATTTCAGTCCCGGAGAAACATCAAAATCCAATTCTTGATGGCAAACAAATGTCAAAGATTTCTCGTCGCTACCGCTCAAGAAAGACAGGGGAAGGACTTTTCACCCTTCCCCCGGAAAATGCGTGAACCGAAAGGGGGGCTTATGTTGACTTTTTAACGCCGCCCCAGGAGGTAGGCCTTGAGGGCGGGGTAATCCGCGGACATACTGAGGGCTTCTCCCTTCCGGCTGTCGATATCCCGCATGCTGGGGGGGAGTTCCGGAACAATCCTCAGCAATTCCTCAATCTCGTCGGGAAACTTGGCCGGGTGGGCCGTTTCCAGGCTGACGCAGGGACCGGCCGTCGGATTTTCGGCCAGATAGACCTCCAATCCCCGCCAACCGACAGCGCCATGGGGTTCCAGGAGCAAGCCGTAGGTTTCATAAACACGGCGAATGGTTTCCTTGGTTTCCTGATCGCTGACGGAAACGGAGTAAATGTGTTTTTTCATGTCCTCCCGGTCCGGATAGACATGAACCTCACCGGTTCGGTCCACCGTTCCACCGTACAGATCGAAGAACCGGGCCAGGTTGCTCGGATGCCCCACGTTCATGGCATTGGACAGGCAGGCCAGAGACGGGGATATCTTTTGATACACACCGGTCTGAAGATACCGGGGAAATCCATCATTTTCATTGACGGGCATGACCAGCTTCCCCACCGGAAGCCCCATGCGCCGGGCATATTCACACCCCAGGGCGTCGCCGAAATTGCCTGACGGAACGGAGAAGACAATACTCTCGCCTGGTTCGGCCAACTGGGCGTAGGCATAAACATAGTAAATCATCTGGGGCATGATCCGGCCGAAGTTGATCGAGTTGGCCGACGTCAGATTCAGACTTGCCAGTTCCGGATCGGCAAAGGCCTCCTTTACGAGATTCTGGCAGTCGTCGAACTTCCCGTCCACCGAAATGGCCTGAACGTTGTCGCCGATTGAATCCAGTTGCTTCTTCTGGCGTCCGCTCACTTCATCCCTGGGATAGAGTATCGTGACATCGATCCCCTCCACGGCATGAAAGGCATCACCTACGGCGCTTCCCGTATCGCCGGAGGTCGCCACCAGCACGTGGAGCCTCTGCCCCTTATCCCGGACGGCGCTCATCAGCCTGGCCATCAGTCTGGCGGCAAAATCCTTGAACGACGCCGTCGGGCCCTGGTCCAGGCGCATGATATATTTGCGGTCCATGACTTTTTCCAGGGGTACGGTAAAGTTATAGGCATCCTCCACCAGTTGGTCTAAAAGATCCGACTCGATCTCTTCCTTCAGGTAAATTCCGGCTACCAGCTTCGCCGCCTCTGTGTAGGGAGCTCCTTTGAGTTCCGCCACTCGGATAAAATCAAGAACGGGAATCGGATCGGGCATATAAAGGCCCTCATCGGGGGCCTGCCCCTGCAGGAGGGCCTCCCGGAAAAAAACAGACTGCTTGAACGGGGTAATTCCCGGAACCTGGTCCAGATTCCGGTTTGTACTGTAATAACGTATCGTCATGGCTGCGGCCTGCTCCTTCGTTGCGTTTTATTCCTTCAACTTCATTTTCATTAATCTTTCAATCCTTTTTTCAACCGGTGGATGGGTACTGAAGAGGTTCATGACGGTGCTCCCGGAAAAGGGATTCACAATAAACAGATGCGCCGTCGAAGGGTTGGCATCCATCGGTTTCGCCTGTGCCCCCCGGGCGATTTTTTTCAGGGCACCCGCCAGGGCTTCCGGTTTCCCCGACATGCGGGCGCCGCTTTCATCGGCCAGATATTCCCGGGAACGGGAGATGGCCACCTGGATCAGGGTCGCCGCCACAGGCGCGACAATAGCCGTAGCGATCAAACCTACCGTTCGTCCGCCGTCTTCACCCATACCGAAAACCGCCCCCCAGCGGGCCACCGTTGCCACCATGACCACGGCACCGGCCATTGTGGCCGCCACGGTTCCAATCAGGGTGTCGCGATTCCGGATATGGGACAACTCATGCGCAATCACCCCGGAAAGTTCATCCTTGTTCAGGATCTTCATGATTCCCGTTGTCACCGCCACGGCGGCGTGTTCCGGGTTTCGTCCCGTGGCGAAGGCGTTGGGCGAATCCTGCTGCATGATATAGACTCGAGGCATGGGTAGCGTTGCCTTTTCCGCCAGTTTTCTAACCGTATCATACAGTTGGGGCGCCGACGCTTCCGTTACCTCCTGCGCGCCTGACATCTTGAGCACCAGTTGATCCGAATACCAGTAACTTCCAAAATTGAGGACCATAGACAAAACAAAAGCGATGGCTACGCCGACCTTTCCGGCGACAAAATAGCCGATGATCATCAGAATTCCCGCCAGGGAACTTAAAAGTAAAACCAGTTTGATCGTGTTCATTTCCCCTCCATAACCATATCAATATAACCTTCCCGATCAGGCAATCCGACCGGATTATCCAGCAATATCATTCAAATCAAGGGACCAAGGTGTCAGGAATATCGAATATTTGATCCCTTGTGCGCTTTATTTCTCAAAAAGACTATGATAAGCAAGCAAAAAATTGCTACGCTGGAATTAGAGCAACAAGGAGAAGACCATGACGGACAAGCCGACCACCGACGAAGAAAGGATCGCCAAGGCGAATAAACCCGCGGAGGATGCCCTGAAAATGCATCCTTATTATAAAGGTAAAATTGAAATCGTACCGAAATGCATCATCCGGGATCTGCAGGATTTCGCCATCTGGTATACGCCCGGGGTGGCCGCCCCCTGCAAGGAAATTCACGCCAATCCCGATAAAGTCTTCGACTACACCAACAAGGGAAATACTGTAGGCATTGTCACGGACGGAACCCGGGTGCTGGGTCTGGGCGATATCGGTCCCCTGGCGGGGCTCCCGGTAATGGAAGGAAAAGCCCTGATCTTCAAATACCTGGGAGGCGTCGATGCCTTCCCGATCTGTCTGGACACCAAGGACCCCGAAGAGTTTATCCGAACGGTGAAGCTTATCTCACCGTCCTTCGGCGGCATCAATCTCGAAGACATCGAAAACCCGAAGTGTTTCTATATCTTAGACCGCCTGCGGGCGGAAGCCCCCATTCCCGTGTGGCATGACGACCAGCAGGGTACCGCCGCCGTTACCGTGGCGGGGCTCATCAACGCCTTGAAGATTGTCGGCAAGAAAATGGAAGACGCCACCATCACCCTGATCGGCATCGGCGCCGCCAATGTCTGCATCGCCAAAATGCTCTTCAAGGCCGGTGCGGACCCGAAGAAAATGATCGTCGTGGACAGCAAGGGTATTTTGAATAAAAAACGCGATGACATCGGCCCAAGCCACAAGGAAAAACGGGAATTTTGCGAAATCACCAATGCCGGAAACCGCGACGGCGACATGGAAGAGGCCATGCGGGGTCAAGACGTGGTCATCGCTCTGTCCAAACCGGGCCCCGGGGTCATTGAAAAGAGTTGGATCAGCGGTATGGCGGACAACGCCATCGTCTTCGTCTGCTCCAATCCCGTACCCGAAATCTGGCCCTGGGAGGCCAAAGAGGCCGGCGCCCGGATTGTCGCGACCGGGAGAAGCGATTTCCCGAACCAGGTTAACAACTCCGTCGGGTTCCCGGCGATTTTCCGGGGCACCCTCGATGTCATGGCCCGGGTGATCACCGACGAAATGTGCATTGCCGCCGCCGTCGAGCTGGCCCGCTGCGCCGAGGACAGGGGGATTCACGAGGATTATCTGCTGCCGACGATGGACGAGTGGGAAATCTTCCCCCGGGAAGCGGTGGCGGTAGCCAAGACGGCGATTCAGCAGGGTGTGGCCAGGCTGAATTTCACGGAAAAGGAACTTTTCGCCATGGCGGAGTCCAAGATTCGACGCGCCCGGGACGAGGTAAACCTCATGATGGACAAGGGGATCATCGCCCCGTACAAGGAAGACGCTTAAATCCAGGCCCCGGAAACACGTCCCGATGCTGCTGATTCACCCCCCTGTTGTCCGGCCCTGCGAAGCCCCGGCGGGCATCGCCGGCCTGGCGGGATTTCTCCGCAGTCGGCACTACCCTTGTCAGGTCGTCGATCTCAATCTGGAATGTCTGCGTTATCTGCTTGAAACCACGCATCATTCCAAGGCAACAGACGATACGTGGACACGGCGGGCGCTGAAAAATCGGACGGCCCACCTGGCGCAACTCTCCCTCTGGAAAACTTACCGCCAATTTGATCGCCACGGCAGCGCCGTGCGGTCCCTGAAGCGCGTCCTGGCCACACGGGCCAGTCAAACCGGCGTCCGGCTTTCTCTGACCGATTACGAAGACGCAAATCTGTTACCGATCCGCAGCGCCGATTTGATCCAGGCGGCAAAAACCCCGGAAGGAAATCCCTTTTATCCTTTCTTCGCCCCGCGCCTCTCTTTGCTGATCGAGACAAAGAATCCCCGGACGATCGGGATTTCCCTAAATTATCTTCCCCAAGCCCTATGTACGTTCGCCATCATCGGCTGGCTCCGGAAACACCACCCAAAAAAGAAAATCGTCCTGGGCGGCGGACTGATCACATCGTGGCTGAGCCGTCCGGACTGGCACAGTCCTTTTGAGGGCTGGGTGGACGATCTGGTAACCGGGCCTGGAGAGCCCTTTCTGGCCGATCTTCTATCCTTGGACATCCAGCAGGACGGAAACCTTCCCGATTACAGCGAATTTCCCCGCCAGGATTACCTGGCGCCGGGCTTCATCCTTCCCTACAGCGCTTCCCGGGGGTGCTGGTGGCGGCGCTGTGCTTTCTGCCCGGAAAAAGCGGAGGATTCGACCTACTGCCCCACTCCCCCCGGACAAGTACCGCCGAACTTGCAAACCTTAATTGCAGCAACCCACCCCATTCTGATTCACTTTCTCGATAACGCCTTGAGTCCGCCTCTGCTCCAAGCGCTTATCAAAGACCCGCCGGGTGTCCCCTGGTATGGTTTTGCCCGATTCACAACCGAACTGCGTGATCCTGATTTCTGTCGAGCCCTGAAGGCGTCCGGCTGTGTCATGCTGAAACTGGGTCTGGAATCAGGAGACCAAAACGTGCTGGATAGCTTGAAGAAGGGGATTGAGTTGGAGGGGGCTTCGCAGAGTTTAAAACAGCTTCACAACGCCGGCGTGGGCACCTATGTCTATCTCCTCTTCGGAACTCCTGCGGAAACGGCGGAAGCGGCAGGCCGGACGATGGCGTTTGTCAGCGGCCATAAAAGCTGGATCGATTTTCTCAATGTGGCGATCTTCAACCTGCCCGCCTTCAGTCAAGAAGCGGAAGAACTGGAAACATTGCCCTTCTATGAGGGTGATCTGTCCCTTTATCTCAACTTCCGGCATCCCCATGGATGGAATCGTGATCAAGTCCGGCGGTTTCTGGACCGGGAATTCAAGCGCCATCCGGCCATTGCGCCCATCTTGCGGCGCGACCCTGCGTCTTTTACGTCCAATCATGCACCTCTGTTTCTCATGGCGAGGAAAACGTAAGCTGCCTCATTTTAGCTGGCAGAGGAACGGCAGAAGTAGTCCCAGACCAACTCTTTCCGGAATGCTTTGACCACCCCGCCCTCCAGGGTCAGAAGCCCCGCTTCGGCGAGGGCGTCGATGACTTCCCGGATGTCATTCAGGTCTTTTCCGGTACAGACTGCCAGCTCGACTGCCGGGTCCCGGTCGCCTTCCAGAGGCCAGGCTGCATAGAAAAAAAGAACCGCCATGAGCCGGGTCCAGGACTGGGTCAGGTTATCCAGGGCGTCATTGGTATGTCTGATGCGCCGTGAAAATTCCTGGAGCATGAACAGGGCAATCTGTTCGCTCTCCCGCAGAAGATTACGAAAGGTCAGGTCATCGATGACGGCAATCCGGCTGTCCTCCATGGCAACGACGGATGCCGTCCGGGGGGCTTCGATCAAAGCCGCCATTTCCCCGGCATATTCACCCGGCCCGAGTTCCGCCAGAGTCTTTTTGACCAGATCCGCCTCCTTTTCCACCCGGACAGAGCCGTCGAGAACATAGAACATCTCCCGTCCCGAATCTCCTTCACGGAAAAGATAGGTTCCCCGGGGGTAAAAGCGGCCGAATTTCCGGTAGAGACGTGCATCAAGGCGTCCGGTCGCGGTTTCTTTTTTCAAAAAAGCTTTTTCCAGCAGAATCAGATCCCGCCTTTCGTAGGAGGCAATCAGTTCCGCGCAGAAGAGAAAAATGATGGCTGCGTAAAAGACCCAGATCACCAGGATCACGACGGTTTCAAGAGAACCGAAGATCACATTGTAGCGCGTGTAATGGGCGATGTACCAGGTAAAGAGGTGTTTGGCCAGCTCCATCAGGACGGCAAAGGCCATACTGCCGATCAGAGTACTCATAAGCGTGATTTTCCGGGCCGGTATCATCCGGTAGATTGCCATCGTAAAGAGAACCACGATCAAAAACGGAACGAGATAACCCAGCACCAAACCGTTGAGCAGGGATATACCGCCAGGCACGAGGTCATGGAAAGGGGTCTGTTCCATCAACAGGGTGGCCAGATAAGTGACAACCACACTGGCGATGCCGACTATCCAGGCCAGGGGAATCATGGCCAGGGCAAGGAGTTTGGACAAAAAATAGTTTCGCGGCGACGAGGAGCGGAAAATCATGTTCAGGGTTGTTTCCATGACACCAAAAATCATGGCGGCGGACCAGATCAGGCTGAGGAAACCCACCCATCCCAGCAACTGCCGCTTTCCCTCAATACGACCCAACTGGTTCATCAATTCCGCGGAAAAGAAGGGATGAAAATTTCGGAAACCGTTCAGCATCTCCTGCTGTATCTCCGGGTGGGCGCCGAAGACATGGCTGATCACCAGCATGGTCAGGATGAACAGAGGGATGAAGGAAAGAATCGCATACAGGGCAATCGCCGCGGCCTGGTTGACGTCACCGTTTTCCCGGTAGTGAGCAATGGCATCGCTCAAGGTGTCTTTCAATCCGGCCGCCATGAAACCGAACAGCGTGGGGTAAGAGGGCGACTCGCTAAAATTCGCGTTTACGTTTTGATTCATAAATATCTGACTTGCCGTTTTTTCTGTCAACAGATGAACGTGAAAGCAATGACCCCGCGTGGATTTCTTTTTTCTACAAGTCAAGTTTATCACGAATCAATCCGACCGTACAGAACGACTCTTTCTCGTCGGAACAAGCTTGGTGTTATGTTTTTTAGTACGATTAGTCAGATTTTTCAGGCTGTTTGCGCCATCTTCAAGGCAGATTAACAATTTACAAATCGCTCGCGGCGGTGTATGAATAACCAAATCGTATCTTTCATAAGTCATGGAAATGTAGACTCATCTCATCACCTGTTTCCGGATGGAAAGGAACCCCGGATGCACGATGAGCACGGCAATCGCAAGAGTCGCACCGCAAACAAGAAAACAGGAAAAGGAGCAGACATGAAAACCTGTTGGTTATTTCTGTGTGTGGTTCTGTTTTTTTTACCCCCGGCTCCCGCGTATGCCCAGGAGGAAACAGCGCCTGTCACGGATACGGGAAGCGCCTGGATCTTATCCTCTTCTCCCGCTCCCAATGAAGAAGTAATCGGGAAAAAACCCGAAATCCGGGTTTTCTTCACATCCCCTCCGGCTCCCGGAAGCCTGACCGTCTTACTCGACGGCACCGATATCACGCCCATGATTACCCCGGCAGAAAACGGATTTAGCTACAAACCGGTATTTCTGATTGCACCGGGGAACCACGAACTGACGATTTCGGCGACGGATACGGCGGGTAATGCGCTGCAGGGTGTGCTTTCTTTTAAAACCCGTCACACGAAAACCCTTGAAGAAGCCGGCGTCAGCGCCGACATGACAGGGATTTACACCACAACATTGAGGAAAGACGCCCACGACGGCACAACCCCTTATAACGCCGTGACGGTCGAGGGAGCGGTCCAGGGCAAGATCCGGGAAGGCGCCAATGAATTTTCTTTTGAAGCCTCCCCCGTCTATGTGGAACAGGATAAGCCTTTAGGCACGGGATCGGTGGAAAAGGGCCTGGACCTGCGAAGTTTTGTCCTCAGAGGTGAACACAAGGGGGATCAACTGCAGGCCAAGGCGGAATTTGGAGACGTCTCGGTGAGCGAAACCCCGTTCACCGTCCAGAGTCTTCTCCGGCGCGGATTAAAAATCAATCTGGGTTACGGCAACGGGGCCCTGTCTTTTTTCACCGTCCGGGCGCCGGCCATCTATGGAGTCAGAAATACCTGGGGGCTGAGATACGAGGAGGACAGCCAGATCACCGGCGGTTCCGCCAGTCTATCCCTGCCTGGCATCCGGACCGATGTGAAAGCAACATTCCTGACCGGCGAGGATGATTCGACCCTCACCTACGGCATCTCCGGCATTGAAACCGGCCGTCGGACCGGCGATGTGGCAAGTCTTCAGGTCACCTCCCAGATCATTCCGGCGATGTTGATCGCTGATTTCGAAGCGGCCTACAGCCAATACGATTTTGACGACGCCGACGCATTCGACGAGGTCAGCGATACCGCCTGGCGCGTTGATCTGAGCGGAGCGGTGAACCAGTACACCTATGATCTGAAATATGAATATTTCGGCCGCGATTACGAGAGCATCGCCCTGCAGGGGGGGACGAAGGACCGGGAGGGAATCTATTTCGCAGGCAATGCCATGTTCACCAACCACAGTCTGAGCATTCTGGCTTCAGTCTTCCGGGATAACGTGGATGACTTGTCGATCATGCCCAGAACGACCAGCATTCCCCTTTCGCTGGATTATCACTACAGCCGGTTTGCCCAGGTACCCATGGGCTTTTCGGTTCAGTATGAAGTTGTCAAGACCAAGGATGAACCGACGGGATTTGATCCCGTCGATACCATGACCGATTCCATCACCGGCAAGATCGGTTATGTCCGTGAAAAATGGAGCACCGGCCTTCAAGCGACCTATACCTACATGAATGATAAAACCGGCGCCGATCTCGATACGTCCACCGGGAACTACACCTTCACCCTGACCCTGACACCGGTCGAAAACTGGACCATCAGCCTGGTTCCCAATCTGGTCCAGCAGAAAAACGAAGATACCGATGTCAGAACGGATACATATACCACGACCCTTGATCTGCGTTCACAACCCATTAAAGACCTGATTTTTTGGGATCTGATGGCCAGCTATGTCGTGGCGGATGCCACCGACGACAGCATCGACACGGAAACGACCACCGTGAATACACGACTGGCTTACAGTTTGAAACAGTTTTTTCCGCCCTACTTCAACCCCACCATTGCCCTCAAGGGAAACTATCAGAAGACCAAGGATAAGGTGGTCGACGCGGAGACCAGTGATTTTACTATTTTTCTGGCCTTCGAAATCAATGCAAAATTCGGACTGTGAGGTAAATCCATGCACTCAAAAAAAACCCTGCTCTTTATTTGCATGCTGATCACGGCATGTTTCAGCATTGACTCAACATCATACGGGGCCTCAACAACACCCGCCACCGTCAATGCGGCATACGGTCAGTCCACTACCGTCGCACTGCACTATACATTTCCTGTCGTGGCCGGTGCAGGTGCGACGATCACATCGCCCTACGGGCAGTTTTGTCTTACCGGATCGCTAATGGCATGCGATTCCATCGGGCGGGTGAATATGCCATTGACAACAACCACGGCTCTGGCTTCGGAAGTTTTAACCATTCCTCAGGCAGTCGTTGAAAGAGCATTGCAGAGAGGGTTCAACAGCTTTACCTACGAACGCAATTTTTTAAATGGTGGCTTTCACAGTTTAAAAATCAACATCACCCCCGGCAGTGTTGCCGCCTTTTCTTTAAGACGAATCGAACTCTACTTCGATCACATGCAGCGGAAAAACGAGGTGATGGTCCAGAGAAACTACCGGGGATTGAAGGCTTATGCCGATATTTACTATAACGGCTCCGGTATACTCAATGGTTACTGGGAAGTGGACGGATTAATTATCGAACGGGTGCACCGTTTCGTTCCGTCCGGCGGTAAGGTTACCCTGGCAACGCCGAGCGTTCCTGATCTTCCGACCTTCGATCCGGGTTACCATATCGTGAAATTTATCGTTACCAGTCCGGAAACCTCTTTTGAGGTGCCGGAAATGGTATACTGGGTCAAAGGGACCGATGAACCCGCCAAACGATCACTGGTTTTGACCACCCCCCAGGATGGAGCGGACATTTCCACCGATTTTTCCTTCGCCTGGGAAAAGATGAAAAAAGCCGCCGTGTACCTGATCAGCTTCGCCAAAGAAGATGACAAAACCGTTTGTTTCTCCGCCCTGACCCGGGACACGGCTTATCGGATTCCCACTCCGGTTCTGTCCCAATACTTCGTCGCCGGGAAGAAATTCCTCTGGTCGGTCAAGGGTTATGATACGGAAAACAATGTCATCGCCGAAAGCGGTGCACGCAGTTTCTTTTTCAGGGAAGCGACAAAACCATAATTTACTTGCTTAAAAACCATGAAGGTAATGAGGTAAAAAATGAAAGTCGCCACGAAATTGCTCCAGGTGCTGGTGTTGACGCTGATCTTTCTTGCCTCCGGACATGCAGAGGCTTTTTCCCTCAAACGGATCGAGTTGTACTTCGATCATACCCAACGGCAGAATGAAGTGATGGTGCAGAGAAACCACACGGGACTCACGGCTTATGCCGACATCTATTACAACGGCTCCGGCATGCTCAGCGGCTACTGGGAAGTGGACGGTCTGATTATCGAGAGGGTTACCGGTTTTGTGCCCGCCGCCGGCAAGGTCACTCTCGCAACATCGAACGTTCAGGATCTCCCGACCTTCGATCCAGGATATCACATCGTTAAATTCAGAGTCATCAGTCCTGCAACCTCTTTTGAGGTACCCGAAATGGTGTACTGGGTGAAGGGAACCGAATCGCCCGTCAAACAATCCCTGACGTTGATCAAACCCGCGGACGGTGCAGGCATACCCACCGACGTCCTCTTTGAATGGGAAAAAAGAGAAAAGGCCTCCGCATATCTGATCAGTTTTTTCAAAGCCGGTGAGAAGGAAGTCTGTTTTTCTGCCATGACCCGCGATGCATCCTACCGGATTCCCCCTTCGGTCCTAGCCGAATACCTCTGTCCCGGAAATAAATACCTCTGGTCCGTTAAGGGATTTGACAAGGAAAGCAACGTTATTGCTGAGAGTGCCCGCTGGAAGTTCTTTTTCAAAAAACCCCGGAAACCATAACTCAAAAGATATTCATTCCATTCTAATTGACCCGAGCCACGCACGACCTGTTCCGGGTCATTTTTGGGGGGCCGCAACGGGCCTTTTCCCATAATCATCAATCCGCACATTCCATAATTGCCTTTGATATGCTATTTGAAGCGATATATCTTTCTGGAAAAGCGAGGATATGATGCGGTCTTACATTTTCATCATCCTGATGTTACTGATGCTCGGTGGTTGCAGTTCGTCTGCCGAGCCGCAAAAAAACTTTTCCCGGGAAGGGAAACCCGCCTATGGAGATATCATGGTCGAAGGCTCTATCGGAGACGCCTCGAACCTGATTCCCATTCTGTCCTCCGATAACAGTTCCCACGAAATTTCCGGTAGGATTTTCAATGGTCTCGTCAAATACGATAAAGACATCAAGGTTGTCGGTTACTTAGCTGAATCATGAGATATATCGCCGGACCGACTTATCAGCCTGTCCCATCTGCGCAAAGGTGTCAAAT
>CAYOYJ010000035.1:0-18692 GCA_964408155.1 uncultured Syntrophales bacterium | reverse complement strand
TTAATGATAAATAAACAAATAATATCAATAAGATCAAATATTTTTCAGGGACGACAAATTAATTCACCCTGCCCCGTCGGGGAATTTTGTCATGAGCCGTTCACCATGATTGTGAACCGAGTATGACAAGGGACCTCTCAGAAATCCGGATCATGAAATCGGTCACGTCCGTCATCGACGCCTTGGGACTCAAAAAGCATTTCGGCTCACTGGAAGCTGTCGCCGGTGTCTCTTTTGAAGTCCGCCATGGAGAATGCTTCGGTATTTTAGGACCGAACGGTGCAGGCAAGACTTCCACCATCCGGATGATTTATGGGCTATCTCCCGTCAGCAGCGGTGCCCTGCGGGTATTCGGCCGGGATATCGGCACGGATTACCGGTCCATCAAGGCCCGGATCGGTATCTGCCCTCAGGAGAACAACCTCGATCCCGATCTGACGGTTTTGCAGAATCTCGAGGTCTACGCCCGCTATTTTTCCATTCCCTCCGCCCTTGCCCGGGAACGGGCCTTGAATCTGCTTCAGTTCATGTCGCTGGAAACACGACGGGAGGCAAAAGTCACGGAACTCTCCGGCGGGATGATGCGCCGCCTGATTATCGCTCGGGCGCTCCTCAACGAACCGGACCTGCTGATTCTCGATGAACCGACCAGCGGCCTGGACCCCCAGTCCCGCCATCAGGTCTGGGAACGTCTGAATGAACTTCGCGCCAAAGGTATGACCATGCTTCTCACTACGCACTACATGGATGAAGCGGCGCGACTCTGTGATCGCTTGATGATCATGGACCATGGGAAAATCCTCGTGGAAGGAAAACCCGCGGACTTGATCCATGCATATGTCGGCCGGCATGTAATCGAAGTCAGTGAACCGGAAGAGGAACTCCGCAGGTACGTTCGGGCCGCCGGTCTGTCTTACGAAGATCTGGAGCATCTGCTGATTATTTACGGAAATCATCATGAGCAGCTTTACCACGACATCAGCTCCCGTTACTGCCGGGAGGGATGCCTGATGCGCATGGCTACATTGGAGGATGTTTTCCTGAAACTGACGGGAAGGGGACTTCGGGAATGATGCATATTTCCTGGCGATTCATGCATGTCTGGCAGCGTAATTTTCTCGTTTACCGCCGCACATGGCTGGTGAGCTTCATCCCGCCGCTGCTGGAACCGCTCTTTTACCTGCTGGCCTTCGGCATCGGTATGAGTCTCCTGGTCGGGTACCTGCGCTACGAAGACAGGGAAATATCCTATACGCTCTTTATCGCGCCGGCCCTGATCGCCATCAATATCATGAGCAACTCCTTCTACGAAAACACCTACGCCTCCTTTGTCCGGATGTATTACCAGAAAACCTTCGACGCCATGATGGCCACGCCGCTGACGGTCGAAGAGATCATTACGGGTGAAATGCTCTGGGGCGCGACCAAGGCGGTTCTGGCCACGACGGTCATGATGGTCGTCATCAGTTGTTTCGGTTTGATCCGGTATCCCGACGGCCTGCTTCTGCTGTGGGTCGCCTTGCTGGGCGGTCTGGCTTTCGGTTCCCTGGGAATGATTTTTACGGCCTTTGTTCCTCATATCGAACTTTTCAATCTCCCCATTTTCCTTTTTATCACTCCCATGTTCCTCTTCGGCGGCACTTTCTTTCCCCTGGAAAACCTGCCGGTCTGGGCACAGCAGTTTGCCCTTGTCCTACCGCTGACTCATCTGGTGAACCTGTGCCGGTCTTGTTCCTACGGCTTCTATGAAAACTTGTTCTGGGGGAGTTTCCTGTATCTGATCGTATTAACCCTGCTGTGCTTTCCCCTGGCGATCCGCGGCATGCAGCGCCGCCTGATCAAATAAGCCTGTTGCCTTGACAAAGGATTGATTCTATGAAAAGTTTCCTCGAGTTGTGCTGCCGGATATCGCGATGTGCTTGTCTTGGAATTCGGTGGAATGATGAAAAATTGCATCTAAATACCAGGTGAAAGACTTTTGTTTGATCAATTGATTCAAAATCTGGCCTTAACCCTGAAGGATTCTTTCTATCTGGCGCCCCTGATTGCCTATTTAGGGGGGGTGCTGGTCGGATTTACACCCTGCGTCTATCCGGTTATTCCGGTAACCGTTGCCTTTATCGGCGCCCGCAGCGCCTACACACGGACCCGGAGTTTTTTCCTTTCGCTCTCTTATGTTCTGGGCATCGCGCTGACCTACACATTGCTGGGCGGTATCGCCGCTTTCTCGGGCAGACTGTTCGGACAGATCCAAGCGAATCCATGGACTTACATCATCATGGCCAATGTCTGCATGCTGATGGGTTTATCGATGCTTGGGGCGTTCAGTTTACGCCTGTATACGCCGGAGGCGATTTCCCGCTTCCAGCCCCGTAAAAAAACAGAGGGCTGCCTCAGCAGCTTTCTCGTCGGTGTTCTGTCGGGGTTTGTCCTGGGCCCTTGCACTACGCCGGTCCTCACCGTTCTGCTGACCTATGTCGCCAGCCGACAGAACCCGGCGTTCGGCATGGCGCTGTTGTTCCTGTTTTCCCTGGGAATCGGCACGCTTCTGATTCTGGTCGGCACCTTTACCGGTTTTCTGACCCGTCTTCCCAAATCGGGCCCCTGGATGGTACGGATAAGTCACCTCTTCGGATGGATGATGATCGGGATTGGTGAATACTTTCTGATTCTTGCCGGAACACTTTGGCTGTAAGAGAAAATGATGAGCAATATTTTACATAAGAGCAGCATTTTCGGAAAGTCACACCGAGAAGCCAGGTATCCGGGTCACTTGGTTTTCGCGATGATGCTGCTGTTTTTTCTCTTGATTTCCTGCAGTCCCGGTTCGGATATCGGTCGGCAGGAGGAAGGGAAAGCTCTCGATTTCACCCTTCGGGATTTGAATGATCAAACCTTCCATCTTAAATCTGAACGCGGCAAAGTGGTCCTGATGATCTTTACAACGACCTGGTGTCCAACCTGTCGTGAATTTATTCCCGTTTATCGTGAACTTTATCAAACCTACGGGAAACGTGGCCTGGTTTTAGTTAATGTGGATATTCAGGAACCTTCGGGGAGAGTCAGGGAATTTGTAAAGAATAATCAAATCCCCTACCGGATCCTGCTGGATGAAGACGGCAGCGTCGGCATGGCTTACGGCGTTATGGGCGTACCCGCGATGACCCTGATTAACCAGGATGGTGAACTGATCAGTTCGGATACCATGACGATTCTGGAAATCCTGGGAAAAATATTTCCCGACCCTGGGCCGCCGTCCCTGTCCGATCGTTCAAGCCGGCCGCAGGGAGCAATCAATTGATCAGGCCGGGGTCGACCCGGCCAGCCAGTTTCTCCTGCGATGAAATTTGATCGATCCGGCATTCCCCGTATCCGGACCTCTTGTTCGCCGTGCTGATGCGTGCCGTTAAGGTCTCCAGCGAACCCTCGGACGCACAGGCGAAATCGGCTTTCTTGTTCTGCATGGTACTGATTCCATTGACGATGGAATCATACACTTTCAAATTACCATTACCTGAGTGTGTCAGTTTAATGATGAGATCGGTTTTGTCGTTGGGCAGAGCCACCTTCACCGCGATGGTTTTATCCGTGCAATGGTCTTCGGCAATGAAAAAGTCAGGCGGATCACCCTGGGTGTAGTTCTGGAAGGCCAGCGCAACAAAAATGGATAAATTTGAATAGGCCGCCAGGGAAAAATCTCTCTTCTGTTTTTCCGTTCCGGCAGCCCATACGTCTTTCCCGGCAACAAACGGAATCAAAACGTCCATAAATACGGCATCCTTTATGAGTTTACAGAATCCGTCCTGCCTTTCGGTTCCGTTGAGCAACGTTTCTTTTGACAGATTTTTGGAAGCGGCGGTGGAACTTTGGAACAATGCATGAACAAAAGACAGAGCCTTTTGCTTGAGGAAACTGCCGTCACCGGCAAAAGCAACTCCTTGTGTCAACAAAAAGGCTGCCACGAAGACTATCATCCTGATTTTCATAAATTTATTCTCTATTGCCGCGGTCTGAGATCAAAACCGCCTGCTTCATTTTATTTTAGTTCAGAGCAATTCATGATGCCCGCAGGCATCACATCATCATACGCCTCGGCATTGCCGCGTTGAGGATGGTCCGGATAACCATCCAGCAGTTTAATTAACTTATCGACAAATTCTTCTTTATCTTGAGCTGCTTTTCCGTTTTTTCCGGGCAACGCCAAAACAGGGTCCAAGGTGATCTGCAGATACCTGATGGAGGCGATTTTAGCCAAACGTGCTTCATGCCGCAAGTAGATTTTTTTATCCGCTTCAGGAACATTTGAAAGCGCAAAACTCTCTAAATTGTCAGCCGTTTTCACCATCTCACCGCGCGGTTCCCATTGCCGCCGGGTCAAGATAATCGGCTCGGTCAAGTCCTTTGTCAGCCAGATGTAATCCCGCTGATCATTCGCTTCATGATAACAGGCTTTTTCATGAGTAAGGCGGTCGCCGAAATAGCACAGGTCCGTTAAATGATAGTTTCCGGTGGGTTGTCTTCTCGTGTGGGCCGGGGCAAAGGAATCCTGAATGATGTGCAGGCCATGGCCGACCAAAAACAAATATTCCGTTTTTTTGTTCGCTTCCAGATAGTCAAACGCCTGCGATAAGACCTTTAACACATCCTGTTTTGTCCCGATGCAAGCCTCCCGGGCGGACTCCAGCTTGGCCCCATCCGCTGTTCTGTTGCGCAGGGCGTGCAGGTGCTGACCAAAGGGATTCCGATGCCACTGTAAAATATCCGAGGGGAATTGCCAAAGCGCGGCCAGTGAAAGAGCATAGTTCCCGTTGGGAACGTCCGTAGCGTAAACGCCCCGGGTGATCTGATAAAGGGCATCGAACTCATTTTCCAACCGCGAATAGTATTCTTCGCAACCCTCGGCTTTCCATTTATGCTGCAGGTACTCATAGGCTTGCCGGGTCAATTCCTCATGGCCGCTGTGGGCATCCAGTGTCAGGGCGTTGGGATCAAGGGCGACATAAAAACCTGGAGATTGCAACGGCCACAAAAGCAAGATCAGAATGAAGATTTGTTTGAATAAACGCAATAAAATCACCTTCATGATCATTCCCTTTCAGGCGAATATTCGCCTGTTCTCATGTAAAATACCGGTCCAGTTTTTCGTAGGTCCGGATCATCCGATCCTCGATTCTCTTGCGGTAAACCTCGAATTCAGGGCCGGCGAGATAGGCCGGTACCGCCTCCATTTCCTTGGGGAAATGAATCAGGACCCGGCTGAAGGGTTTGGGCACCATGAAGCGGTCCCAACTGTTGAAAATCCAACATTTCTCGCAAACGACATAGACAGGGCAAATCACGGCCCCGGTGCGCTGGGCCATCGCCAGCAGACCCGCTTTAACCTCGCGGGGCGGTCCGGTGGGACCATCGATGATATGGGCACCGATCCCGTATTGCGTGATCGCGTTGACCATCTCCCGCAGGGCCTCTTTGCCACCCCGGGAACTGGACCCGCGAACAGGCAAAAAACCTGAACTTTTCACGACACCGGCAATGAAATCGCCATCTTGACTGCGGCTGATCATGATGGGAACGGTCCGTTTATACATCTGCGGCAGAAAAAAGCCGCAGAAAAATCTCTGGTGCCAGCTCGCAAGAACCACCGGTTCCCGGCGTAAATGATCCAGTAAAACCTGGTCGTTCTCAATTTGGAAACGCAACGTCCTGTTGTAGAGCAAAAGAATAAAATAAACCGGTTTGATCAGCAGTTGCAGCAGAAAAAACTTGAACGCTTTCTTACGGTTGTCCTTGTACATGACATCATTGACCTGTTTGTAAAAAAATTGGCGTGTACGTTGACATGTAATACAGGCTTTTGTCAATGGCGATTTGAACGACTGTCAACCTTGCCGCGATCAAGCAGCGGAAATTGCCAATCGAGACGGTATAACGTCCGATCACGGGGAAACACATCTTTTTTCCGGCCCATATAATATAAGAACTTGACAATTTCCGCTTATTTTCGACATATTGCTGCCGCGTGCGGATTTACCATCCGGAAACCCATCCACCCTCATCCGCCCCACTACAACCGAAAGGAGAAATGCAGCATATGGGACACATGTCTGCTTCTCATAAGAACAAAAACCGTACAGAGTCCCTTGGTGAAAAACTCGACGGCATCATCCGGAATCTGCCCCCCGACCGGGTGACGCTGGCCGAGATCCGAGACCTCCTCGGACAGGAGGGACTTTTACTGCTGACGGCTTTTCTAACCCTGGTCTTCCTGATCCCCGTTTCCATTCCCGGTGTCAGCACCGTTTTCGGCGCCGCCATTTTACTGATCGGATTCAGTCGTCTCCTCAACTGCACGCTCTGGCTGCCCAAACGCGTGGGTGAACGTCAGTTGCCGGCAGATCAATTACGCGGGGCTCTGCAGAAAGGATTGATCTGGTTTCATCGGCTGGAACGCATCAGTCGACCGCACCGACTGAACTGGATGAATACCCGGGGCCTCATGTCCGTGCTGAACAACTGCGCCCTCATTTTAGGGGCTGTCCTGCTTATGGCCCCGTTCGGCCTGGTTCCCTTCAGCAACACCCTGCCCGCCGTCGCTTTGCTGTTTCTGGCCATCGGCCTTCTGGAGCGGGACGGCATCTGCATTGTTCTGGGCCATCTCACGAATCTTGCGACGATCATTTACTTTACCCTGTTGATCGCCGGCGGAAGTTTCACCCTTTACAAACTGTTTCAACATTTTTAGCCGGGCCGGGCACGGACCAGATAACCGCGCCGCCAAGAAAATTCATTCATAATCCCTTCAGGAAATCCCTCGACAAGGGGACACCCGGCTTACACGATCCGACTCAGCGTCGGTAGATAGCGGAAAAACTTGCCACGGCGAGTTTATTCATATTCAGCATGTACCCGATGAGGGCTGCACCGGCATCCGCGGGCAGATTCAGCTTGTCCACCTTCAGCGCAAATACGGTAAATATGTATCGATGGGCTTTATCACCTTGCGGCGGACAGGCGCCGCCAAAACCGGGTGTTCCGAAATCCGTACGCCCCTGCACCGCTTCGGCCGGCAGAAATTTGCCATGGATATCTCCCGCACCTTCCGCAAGCTCATGCACACCGGCAGGGATGTTGTAAACCACCCAATGCCACCAGCCGGACCCGGTGGGCGCATCAGGGTCATAAACCGTAACGGCAAAACTCTTCGTTCCGGCCGGTTCACCTGACCACTTCAGCGCCGGTGAGATGTTTTTCCCCGTGCAGCCGAAACCATTAAAAACCTGATCTACTGATAATACAGCGTTGGGTTTGATGGTGGGACTCATCAGGGTGAAGTCCTCCGCCCCCCAAACGGACGAAGCGGAAAGGATCAGACAAAAAAGACCGATCTGAATATGGCGTAGCATGGTGAACCTCCTTGTGGATATTTGCAGCAATGCCTGACCGATGATCCCACTCTAGGACATCGAGATCAAAAGTCCTGTGATAATAGATTGTTCCACAATCGCTGTCAACGCTTTTCCAGACTTCTCAAGGCCTTTCGGACAAGCAGGGGCGGCAAAGGATTCCCCGTCGGCAGTTAAAACTGGACAGCCGCTTCGGTCTTCGGGTAGTAGAAAACAACCAGGCATAAAATTTCCTGCCGGCGAACAAACCTGACAATCCGATAAAATCAAGGTATCAAGGGATTAAAATCATGCCGAAATATAAAATGGTTATCGAATACGATGGGACAAGCTACAATGGATGGCAGGGTCAGACGAATGCCCGGAGCATCCAGGGCACCCTGATCGAAACGGTCCGGCGTGTTTTTGCATGTGAAGTGGACATTCAGGGAGCCGGCCGCACGGACGCCGGTGTCCACGCCCTGGGTCAGGTCGCCCATCTCGAGATACCGAAAAAAGTGCCCCCCCGTACCATCCTGAAAAAACTGAACGACGAACTGCCCTCCAACATCAACATCCTGCGCCTGGAGGGAGCGAAGGCCGATTTCCACGCCCGGCATCACGCCGAAGGACGAAGCTACCTCTACATCCTCTCCCGCAAGCGAACCGCCTTCGGAAAACGCTACGTCTGGTGGGTGCGGGATCCTCTGGATATGAAAACCATGGAAGCGGTAATGCAAATGTTCAGGGGCTTTCACGATTTCGCCTCCTTCGCTGACAAACGGATGGAAAAGAGCGCCTCGTCGCTCGTTCAGCTCGATACGGCTACGATAAAAAGGTGTGACGACCTGATCCTCTTCCGATTTGCCGGGTCACATTTCCTCTGGAAGATGGTCCGCCGCCTGGTGGGGGTGACCGTCGAAGCGGGACGGGGAAAACTATCCATCAGGGACATTGAAGCCATGATGAAGGCACCTTCGGATATTCCGGCCCGTTGCACGGCGCCGCCGTCGGGCCTCTTTCTGGAGCAGGTCCTCTACGAGGGGGACGCCTGGCTGCCTTTTCAACTGCCCGCCTGGCCGATGTTAACCAAAAACCAGGAATGATCAAAAGAGCCAAGCATCTGAAGCCGCATGGGACTCATGCATGGAGATACCCTCGTTCTACCCGTGGTGCAACGTACGGATTTTTTGGGTAAAGTATAAAGACAGGGCGGCGAGACCGGCGCCGATGATGAAAGGCAAGCGCCAGTTCAGCAGCCATAAACTGCCGCCGATTACGGGGATGACCACGGCGGAGATATGATTGATCGTGTTTCCGACAGCGGTGCTCTGGGCGAGATCACTCGGGTCGGCCGTCTTCTGAAGATAGGTGTTCAGGCCGATGGCAAAATTGAAGAAAATGCTGTCCAGGACATAGAGGATCACGACCACCCAGACGTTTTCGATGAAGGCGTATCCCAGAAAGAGGATAAACAGACTCGCGCTTTCCAGGGAGAGTACCACCTGCTCTCCATAGACGTTGATGGCCCGGGAAATGTAGCGGTTGGTGAGGTACGTCAGGGCATAATTCAGGACAAAGATGCCCGCCACGGTACTCACGCTCAATTCGTATTTTTCAACCAGCAAAAAGACGGCGAAGACAATGAAGATTTGCCTGCGGGCTCCGCTCAGGAAGTTCAGCACATAGTAAAGCCAGTACCGGCGACGCAGAAGAAGCCGATTCTGTTGATGGGCCAGGGCTTTGTCAACCGGATTTTTGAAAAGCATGTACAGGCCCGCGGATAAAATAAAAAGCCCCAGCAACAGAAAATTTATGCGGTAAGGCAGGACAAAGGAAAGGCCCCAGACCATCGAGCCCACGGCAATATTGGTCAGGGCGCCATAACCCCGTAAACGGGCAAACACCGCGGGCGCTTCCTGTATGTCAAAATACTGAACCGTCAGGGATTTATTCGTGGTTTCAAACCAGTGAAAACCGATCGACATAATGACCGTCACCATCAACAGTCCCGGAAAGGTCGTGAAAAAACCGGTTGCTCCGATACCGATTCCCAGCAAAACAACCGACCAGGCCGACAGTCGGTGCTCTTTCATGAATAAAAGGACATACATCACGACAAAGGTGAGAAGACCCGGAATTTCGCGGACCGCTTGCGCCACGCCAATCTGAAAACCGTTTACCCCGATGACTTCCTTGGCAAAATTCGTGAATAAAGCCATCCAGCCCTGCAATCCGGCGCTGGCACAGATGACCAATACCATGAGATAGGCGTACATGGGTTTGTTTTTATAGGTTTCCATTTTGTTCGCTCACCGATAAAAATCACCAAACGTGTTTGAGATTTCAAAATGATCGGCCCAATTTTAATTTCCCCTCCTGCCCCGTGATTTAACGGGAATGCAAAAAAGGCCGCATCAGGCTACCCGGCTTATACCTCTTTTCCGGGCGGAAATCGTCATTTTTTTAACCATCCGCAGTCTTGCCGGAAAAAAACACGTCGGGCCTTGACGCAAAGCAGCTCGAAACATGGTCGATCAATCGAAGCCGCTCATTTTCCTCCCACGGTGCCTTATCGTGAAGGATTTTCCCCAGCTTTCGCATTTTTGCCCTTTTTGATGAAAATGACCATGCCTGTAGCGCGTATTTGAGACTCTGGCAACAAGGACAGCGTACTCACCCGGGGGAAAGTACAAAATTGCGGAACAGTGCCATAACTATTAATCTTTGAGCAACGAACCAATTGTGATAGAAAAATATCCCATGGGGGAATAACAGACAGCAATGAACGCGGGGGAAAATATCCGCAATGATTCTATATTTTTTTCTGATTAATGATTAAAAGGAGGCCTCTCATGAGATTATGGATTCTACCCAAATCAGTCTCCGTAGGGGCCGTATCAACATTTCTCCTCCTTTTTCTCTCGACAATACCTGCACTTGCCTTGCATAATCCGCAGACCGGCATCATCGTTACGAACGATAAAGGGTTTCCTCCTTTCGCCTTTCTCGATGCAGAGGGCAACCCTCGTGGTATCGCCATTGACATCTGGACCCTCCGGAGCAAAAAAAGCGGCATCCCCGTCAAGTTTGACCTGACGGAATGGGATGAACCCATCAAGGCCATCCGCAAAGGCAACACTCTGCTTTTAACCACGGTACAATCCGGATTCGATAAAATCTCGAAAGCGGAAATCAACAATATCACAACGGAACGGTCAGGCAAGATTGCCCGCGCAGATGTGCCCTGGCGGGTAATCGTTTTGATCCTGATCGTTATTTTGATCATCGTCACTGCCGCCTTGGTCTGGAATATTCGGATACGCCGGCGTGTTCTCAGGGCGATATGGAATCTGGAAGAAAGAAACAAGGATCTTGAGCTTTCCCGTGAGGCCATTCGCCACAGCGAAGAACGATACCGTGAACTGATGGAACATGCCAACAGCGTCATCCTCAGAATGGATAAGGAGGGTCAAATTCTCTATCTCAATGAATTTGCCCTGCGGTTCTTCGGGTTTCGGAATGAAGAGGTGATTGGGCGGAATGTCATCGGAACGATCGTCCCCGAACAGCAGAAGAGCGGCCGGGATCCGGCGACCATGATCAAAGATATCGCAGCAAATCCGGATATATATGCCAATAATGAAAACGAAAATACTCGCAGTAACGGCGAGCGCGTCTGGATAGCCTGGACCAACAAACCCGTTTATAACTCAAATGGCGAAGTCAGCGAAATTCTTTGCATCGGAAATGACGTAACCAAACGGAAACGGGCCGAGGAGGAACTGGAACGCGCGCGGCGCCGCCTGGAAACGGCCTCGACGGCCGGGCGCGTTGCCTTGTGGGAACTGAATCTTGCCTCCGGCCGATTGGAGTGGTCGGAGGCCGTGGATAAGATGCTGGGGCATCCTCCCATGGCCGTCCAGCGTACGCTGACCGTGTGGCATGACATGATCCACCCGGAGGACCGCCGCCGTGTGGACGAGGCGCTCGCCGGGCATCTGGATCACAGTGCCCCCTACGATCTGGAGTATCGTGTGCGCCGGGCGGACGGGACATGGATGTGGTGGCGAGACACCGGTGTGGCACAGCGTGACGAGCAGGGGAAAGCGTTCTCCATGGCCGGGGCTTGTATCGATGTGACCGATCGGCGCCTCGCGGAAGAGGCTCTGCTGGAAAGACAAGGCATCATCAATGCCATCGTCGAGACTTCCCGGGACTGGATATGGGCGATAGACGCCGAAGGCGTGTACAGCTTCTCAAACCCGGCAGTACAAAAGGTTCTGGGACGAAAAGAGAACGAGATTTTAGGACGGGCAAATCTGGACTTGCTGCACGAGGATGACCTCGCCATAGTACGGTCCATCCTGCCTGAGTGCATTCGCGACCGGCGCGGGTGGGAAAATCTTCTTCTCAGATGGCGGCATAAGGACGGCACCTATCGCTACCTGGAAAGCAGCGCTGTGCCGATCTTGGACGCAACAGGCAATCTGTGCGGGTTTCGCGGCGTTGATCGCGACATTACCGAGCGCAAGCGTGCGGCGGAGGCACTACGGCAGGCGAAGGCTTACGCAGAAAAATTGATTAATTCAGCCAATGCGATGGTCATTGGCTTGAATGCAAGTGGGGCTGTTCAAGTATTTAATGAAGCGGCCGAAAGAATCACCGGTTATTGCAGAGCCGAGCTCGAAGGCAAAAACTGGTTTGAAATTATCGTGCCCAGGGAACGCTATCCTCAGGTATGGAAAGAATTTTCGAGGTTGATGGTGGGAGAAATCCCGGGTGAATTCGAGAACCCCATCCTAACAAAGGAAGGCGAAGAACGAATTATCTCGTGGCGCAACAGCGAGTTGCGCGAAGAGAATCAGGTTATAGGGACAATTTCCTTCGGCATAGACATCACCGCGCGAAGACAGGCCGATGAAGCGCTACGCGCTTCAGAGAGACGCTTGAATGACATCATTGAGTTTCTCCCCGACGCCACTTTGGTCATCGACCCGGACGGCAAGGTGATCGCCTGGAACCGGGCCATCGAAACCATGACGGGAGTTAAGAAGGAAGACATGCTTGGAAAGGGTGATTATGAGTACGCCCTACCTTTCTACGGGACGAGGCGGCCGATTCTGGTCGATTTGGCTTTGCGCTGGGACGAAGGGATGGAAGACCTTTACACTGCGATACAACGCTATGGCGATGTGCTGTTCGGTGAAGCCCTGACGCCGAACCTGCCTCCCGGAGACATCCACCTTTCGGCGACAGCGTCGGTCCTCCGGAATACCAAAGGTGAAGTGATCGCGGCCATCGAGTGCATCCGCGACAATACGGAACGATATCGTCTTGAAGACCAGCTTCGTCAGGCCCGGAAGATGGAAGCCATCGGTACGCTTGCCGGCGGCATTGCCCATGACTTCAATAACATCCTGGGTTCGGTCATGGGCTATACCGAACTGGCCCAGATGAAAGCTTCTGATGCGGAAATGGAACGTTATCTCGATCAGGTGCTGAAGGCTTCCAACCGAGCAAAAGCCCTGGTGGCACAGATTCTGACCTTCAGCCGGCAGAGCAGCCAGGAGAAGAAACCCCTCTCTGTCACGCCGATTTTCAAGGAGGTGCTCAAGCTGCTCCGGTCGTCGCTCCCGTCAAATATTCAGATCAGGCAGGACTTTTCGTGTCCCAATGACACGGTTCGTGCCGATCCCACGCAGATCTACCAGATTTTGATGAACCTTTGCACGAACGCCGCCCATGCCATGCGCGAAGGGGGCGGTGTGCTGGAAGTTACTCTGGAACCTGAGCATGTTTCGAATCCGCACATACATCATGAATATAACCTGAAGCAAGGGGATTACACGAAACTGACCGTCCGGGACAGCGGATACGGCATGGAGGCGTCAACCATCGAACATATCTTTGAACCGTTCTTCACGACAAAGAAGGAAGGCGAGGGAACGGGACTGGGGCTGTCGGTTGTGTACGGTATCGTGAAGGATCATGGCGGAAGCATTCACGTTTCAAGTAAGCCAAGCTATGGAACGGCCTTTACAATCCTCCTTCCCCTGATTGAGGAAGCGGCGGCAAGCAAAAACGACACAGTTACGCCTGTCCTCGGCGGCCGGGGTCATGTTTTGCTTGTGGATGACGAAGTGGCCCTGGCTCAACTGGGGAGAGAGATGCTTACCTCGCTCGGCTATGAAGTCACCCTGCGTTACAGCAGTCTGGACGCTCTGGAAGTATTTCGCAAAAAACCGCAGGAATTCGATCTGGTTATCACGGATATGACCATGCCGAACATGTCCGGCGCCAGCCTCGCCCGGGAGCTGTTGATCATCCGGCGGGATATCCCGATCGTCCTGGTAACGGGGTTCAGTGAACTAATCAACGAAGAGGACGCGAAGGGTATCGGCATCCGGGAATTTCTCATGAAACCAGTCTCCCTGATGACCCTTTCCCAAACGGTCAGAAAAGTCCTGAAACCCGACGCGGCACTCAAGACGTGACAAAATTGACCTGAAGCGGCTGTTTGGACATATTTTCTCGGCTTCCCAACCATTTTACCTTCTTCACCGGGATATCCTGAGATTCCCGATAGAGAGAGTGTTTTACCGCAGCACCGGAGAAAATCCGTACTATTTGAGTTGCATAACCCTTTTCGTCGCCGGTTCGACAAGAGCGGCCGTGGCCGGGGAGAGATTCCGGTGAAAATCGAAATCGCCTCCCCGGACGGACACGAGGTGAGCCTCCGGGGCATGGCCGTGAAGCGCTTCAAAAAAGGCCAGCAGGGTGGCGGGACTCATGTGGTGGGTAAAGGTCAGACCTGCGTCATCAGACGATACGGAGGTGCAGTACAGGTCAGCCACGGCCGGATCGACATGGGCATCAACGAAGATCACCCGGTTATAGCCCTCCAGCACATCGATGATTTCCGGCGTAAGCTGGCCGATAAAGGCGGTGTCCATCGGATGGACGAGCTCATCAAGGCCTGATTCGTTTTCAGCTAACGGACTCAGCCCCAATTCCCGGCGGACGGCGTTAATAATGTGAAAAGCCACGCCATCGTCAGCGCGGTCCAGGTTACCAAAACCGATGACCAAAGTCTTTTTCAAGAATGCGATCCCAGTATAAAAAAGAGAGCGGGAGAACGCCGACTGTTCCTCCGCTTTTCATCAATACCCTCCAAACTGGTCACCGGGAAATCCGGTCCAGCACCTTATCATCAGCGGAAATCAGGGTGATCTCCAGAGGCATTTTGCCGATGGCGTGGGTGGAACAGGAGAGGCACGGATCATAACAGCGAATGGCCGCCTCAACCCGGTTGAGCATCCCCTCGGTCAATGCATTCCCTTTGACAAAAGCTTTGGCAACCGCTCCCGACGCCGTATGCATGGCCCAGTTGTTGTGACCCGTAGCCACGATCAGATTTACCCGCGTGAGCAGACTGTTTTCGTCGGTGCTGTAGTCATGGATCAGCGTCCCACGGGGGGCTTCGATCACGCCCACGCCGTGACTGGGAAGCTGCGCGGACGATGAGATCGGATAATTCCGGACATCCTTGGACATGATGTCCGGGTCGTCCAGAAGTTGGCCGATACGTTCAAGGCCGTAGAGTACTTCAATCATCCGGGCATAATGATAATAAAGGGACCCCTCGATGGGTTTCTCATCATTGATTGACCGGAAATGCCTGAACTCTTCATCGGCCAGAGGTGTGCCGATCTTATCGATCATGTTCAAGCGCCCCAGCGGTCCGACACGGTAGATCCCTCCCGGGAATCCTTGTTTCCGGAAGTAGGGATGCTTCAGAAACGACCAAGGCTCCACATGCTCGGCGATGTGAGACAGGTAAGCCTCCGGCTTGAACTGGGCCAGATACTTTCCGCCGGCATCCTTGACTCTGATTTCACCGTCATAAAGCTGCAAGCCGCCTTCGTTGTCGACCAACCCCATATAGCCGGAGGGGAAAGCGGCAAAAGTATCGGCAAGTGTCTTATTTGCCTCCAGCCAGCCCCGTGCGATACCGACGGCAATCTTGCCGATATCGATCATGGCATCGAGTTCGGAGGCAATGGCATCGCGATCCTCGGTCTTCAGGGGAGCGTTTACTCCGCCTGGGACACACAAATTGGGATGTACCTTTTTACCGCCGCCCAACCGCTGAATGATCTCCTGGCCATAGCGGCGCAGATGAACGGCCTTTACGGCCAGTTCCTTGTTTGCCCTGATGATCCCGAAAATATTGCGCTCTGCGGGATCGGAGTCAAAGCCGAGCAACAGGTCGGGTGCCGCCAGATGGAAAAAATGAAGTCCGTGGGACTGCACAATCTGACCCATGTGCATCAGTTCACGCAGAAGTTTCGCCGGACGGGTCGGTTCGACACGGGCGACATGATCACAGGCCTTGGCGGCTGCCAGATGGTGGCTTACCGGACAGATGCCACAGATCCTTTGCGTAATCTGGGGCATCTCAAAATAAGGGCGACCCTCACAGAATTTTTCCAGACCACGAAACTCGTCTACGTGGAAAAAAGTCTTCTCCACGTCACCCTGTTCGTTCAGATGAATGGTGACTCGTCCGTGACCTTCAACTCTGGTCACGGGTTCGATGGTTATTTTACGGGCGCTCATGGCTGTTCTCCTCTAATCATATTTGAATAAATGGGGTGGAAGGACAACGGGTGTGCGTCCGGCAAGCAGTTCCGAAAGGGCGAAGAACAGAGCGTCGGCACTGGGGGGGCAACCTGGGATGAAGAGGTCGACCTTGACTACCTTATCAATCCCCACCACTTCATCCAACGGCACACCAAGTTCGGGCGAATCCGGAATGACCCCGTCTGTTGTACTTTCCGTTTCCAGGTAGGCACGTTTCAACGCCGCCTGGGTGCCGCACAGATTGCGCATCGCCGGAACACCGCCGAATGTTGCACAATCACCCATGGCAATGAGAATCTGACAGCGTTCACGCATCTGCTTGGCCACCTCCACGTTGCGGCTGTTGCAAATGGCCCCTTCCAGAATCCCGACGGTCACTCCTTCCTTGGGTGGGTGTTTGAGATCCGTTATCGGGCTTGACGTGAATTCGACCAGTTCCATCAGATCAAGAATGCGGTCGTCTATATCGAGTAAAGACATGTGGCATCCAGCGCACCCGCCCAGCCAGTCTGTCGCAATGCTTATTTTTGGCATGAACTAAATCTCCTTTCCCGTGAATCGCTTCGCCGCCCGCTTAGATATGTCCTTGAAGGAGGTCCCAAGGTTTTTCCCCAGTTTGTCAGCCAGCATGGCCAGAATTTCCCAATCCGCCCTGGCTTCACCCAAGGGTTCCACAGCCTGATTCGCCGTTTGCACCCGCCCTTCCGTATTGGTCAGCGTGCCGGAACGTTCCGACCAGATGGCCGAAGGCAAAACGACATCTGCCTTGTTCGTGAGTTCGGAAGCATAAGCGGCCTGCACAACAACAAAGGCGCTCTTGCCCGCCTTACTTACCATTTCGGCGCCGTTCCCATTCAGTTCACCTTGCAGAATATAGAGAACCTTGGCGCCGGCGATCTTGCCGGAATTGTTGAGACCGAATTTCACGGCGGCACACGTATTGATACCGGGTTCAAGCGGAATAAAACGCGCTTTCGCGTCCAGTTTGTTCAGAAGCTTCGCCGCTTTATCCGTCAAACCCGCCCCATAAAGGACTGTTACACGGTTGAGCGTCTCGGCAATCCGGACTGCTTTGCCGATACTCTTTAAATCGAAGGTGGCTTCGGCAAAGGGAGCAAGACCATTATCCTCGTCGTCAATGACCAGCAAACGTTTCCCCCGGTCGACAAGACGTTTAATCAAAAATGACACCACGGGATGGTCCTGAACCGGGTTGGCGGCCGCCAAAAGAATCATATCGCTGCCGGGAAGATCGCTGAAGTCGCCTGCTTTCTTATCCCCAAGATTGGGCGTCGCGCCGGTCAGGAGCTGCATGCTGCCGTCGCCGAAAAGACTTGACGCCAGGTACAGGGCTTCATTCGTTGCATCACTTGATGCCAGCAGGACTTTACCCGCGGCATCAGTCTTGTTGAATCGATCAGCAACAGCCTGAAGGGCTTCTTCCCAGCCCACCGGCTCCAAACCATTTTTCCCGCGGAGCAGGGGTTTTGCGATGCGTTCCCGCTCCTCTTCATAAAGCGGGAGGAAACGCCCGGTTTTACAGAGCAATCCGACGTTGACCGGTGCATCCCAGTCTCCTTCAATCCGGAGGACATTACCGCCGCGGGTCACGATATGGATTCCGCAGCCGACACTACACTTGCTGCAGATACTTGAAATACGTTCGCTCTGCTCGTCGCGAGCCATATACGAGCTGCGCCGGTCTACCAGGGCTCCCGTGGGACAAACCTGAAGGCAGGTGCCACAGGATATGCATGTCGAATCGGCAAAGGGCATATTTGCATCGGCGTGAATCATGGATTCCGCGCCCCGCTGCCTGAGCCCCAGCGTGTGATTGGCTACCAGCTCGCTGCACGCCCGGGCGCATCGCTGGCACAGAACACATCGGTTCTGTTCCATCAGAAAGGATTTCCGTGTCGCATCCAGGGGGAAGGGTTGGCGGTAAGTCGAAAACTCCCAGTGATTGATCCCGTAGCGGTACCCGAGATTCTGCAGTTCGCAGTCACCGCTGACCTCACAAAACGGGCAGTAGTGATTTCTCTCGGCAAACAACATATCCAGAATAAGTTTCCGAGCCGCCACAACTCGCGGTGATTCGGTCTGCACCTCCATATTCTCGAAAATCGGAAACGCACAGGCTGCCTGAAGGTTTCGCTGGCCATTGACCTCAACGACGCATATCCGACAGGCACCGATCGGCAATAAAGCCCGATGGTGACAAAGCGTCGGGATATCGACCCCCGCTTCCCTGGCGGCCTCGTAAATCGTCATACCTGCTGTAGCAAAAACCTCCCGGCCGTTCAGGATAAATTTTATTTTTGACATTGATCGTATCTCCTTTATCAAAGCCTTCGTTCGCCTACATTTTCATGCGGCGCAATCTGTTGACTCCATATGTCTTCTTGTACAGCCGTTCATATGATATTCAATGTTGGCGCCGGGGATCAGAGCGGAATAGTGACACTAATTTCTTATCGTGCATCAAGGTTTCTTCGTCCCCATAGAACCGCTGCCATACTAAGACTGAGAATGACAAGAACTCGTTTATTTGTGCTTAATTTTAGGGTTATTATCTTTATATGTCAACACGAAACAGGAGGAGTTGCCCCCTAAAGAGCATTGACATCCGTGGCGCCATTTCCTATACTGCCGCTCCCTGAAGAT
>CAYOYJ010000034.1:0-19104 GCA_964408155.1 uncultured Syntrophales bacterium | reverse complement strand
AAGATGAAAAAGAACGCCTCCCCTCCTGAGAAGCAGCAAACTGATTAAAAAATGAAGCCTGAAGATTCAGCGGAACGGGGAACCGAGCCTGTGACCATCATCGGCGGGGGACTCGCCGGATGTGAGGCGGCCTGGCAGTTGCTGTCCCGAGGCCACCGGGTCAACCTGTACGAGATGAAACCCTGTCGCTACTCACCGGCGCACCGGATGCCGCATCTGGGAGAACTCGTTTGCAGCAACTCCTTGCGTTCCAATCGGCGCGAAAATGCCGTCGGCTTGCTCAAAGAGGAGATGCGCGTCCTCGATTCGCTCGTTCTGAAGGCCGCTGATGCCACCCGAGTACCGGCAGGCACCGCCTTGGCGGTTGACCGCCTGAAATTCGCCTGTTTTATGGAGGAACATCTGTCGCGCCAAAGGGGTTTCCATCTGATCCGGAAAGAAGTTACCGCCATTCCGGCAACCGGGCTGGTTCTGGTGGCTTCTGGTCCTCTAACCTCGGAAGACCTGTCGCGAAGCCTCTCGAACCTGACCGGTTCGGAATATCTGTACTTTTACGACGCCATATCGCCGATTGTCGATGCGGAAACCATCGTATATGAAAGGGTATTTTCCGCGTCACGCTACGATCAGGCTGAGGGGGATTATCTGAACTGTCCCCTTACGGAAGAAGCGTATCTGCGCTTTCGGGAAGATTTGCAGTCGGCTGAAACGGTTCCCCTGAAATCCTTCGAAGACATGAAATGCTTTGAGGGGTGTCTTCCCGTCGAAGTCATGGCTGCCCGGGGAGTCAATACCCTGTTGTTCGGCCCCATGAAGCCCGTCGGCCTGACGGACCCCAGAACCGGCCTTCCCCCTCATGCGGTCGTGCAACTGCGGCGGGAAAATACCGAAGGCACCCTGTACAACCTGGTAGGCTTTCAGACCAAAATGACCTATTCGGAACAGCAGAGGCTTTTCCGCACCATTCCCGGTCTGGAAAGCGCCGAATTCGTCCGGTACGGAAGCGTCCATCGCAACACGTACCTGCATGCGCCGCGACTGCTTGATAAGACCTTACAATTGAAAAAAGATCGGCGTATTTTTATCGCCGGGCAGATTACCGGCGTCGAAGGTTACGTCGAATCGGCGGCCATGGGTCTCTGGGCTGGATTGTCGATCTCGGCTTTTTTGAATAACGATCATCTACCCACCCCTCCTCCGACCACAGCGCTGGGCGCGCTGATCCGTTACATCACCCGCGAAGATCTGACTGTTTTTCAGCCGATGAACGTCAATTTCGGCCTGTTTCAACCATTGGAGCAGAAAAAGACACCCAAGAGATATCGTGGGATGCTTTACGTTAACCGTGCATTGGATGACATTAAAAGCTGGTTGAAAAATCTTGAATAGCCCGTAAAGATTTATCAGTGCTCTCAGCGCCATGCTCCAAGAATTCGTTTCGTATTCAACGCTTCTTACGGATGGCTCCATGGAAAAACTTGAGGGAGTAATCCGTACCGGAATACAGGGTCAGAAAAAGCGCCGCATAGAGAACGGCAATGCCCACGATATGGGCATCGACGCCGAAGACGGGATAGTGGATCATCAAGGCCGTTACGGCAAAAATCTGGCATAGGGTTTTCTGCTTGCCCAGGCTGCTGGCGTCAATGACAACACCCTCGGAAGAAGCGATGCTGCGCATGCCGTCCACCACGAAATCCCGGATGATAATGATGGCGACCATCCACGCGTGAATCCGTCCGATGGGGATCATCAGGATCATGGCCGTGTTGACGATGATTTTATCCGCCACGGGATCGAGAAATTTACCCATGGTGGTGACGATCTGGTACCTTCGGGCAATGTAGCCGTCCAGAAGATCAGTCAAGGCCGCGCAGACGAAGATCGTGGCGATGATCAAGCTCCAGGTCTCACCGGGTGAGGTCAGCAGAAAAAAAAGCACGGGAATGACCCCGATACGCAGCAGGGTAATTGCATTAGGCAGGTTGATGATCTCTCTCTCCGCCGCCGCCAGAGGAATGCGATCAAAGCTCTTTTTAAGATAATCTATCATCGCCCAAATCCAACTTATTTTTGCGGCACCTTTTTCCAGTCCTCCAGGAAAAGACTGATGCCCTTATCCGTTAAGGGATGCTGCGCCAACTGTGTGATGACCTTGAAGGGAATCGTCGCGATATCGGCGCCCATCATGGCCGCAGCCAGGACATGGCGCGGGTGGCGGATGCTGGCGACTATCACTTCTGTTGAAAATTCGTAGTTGTCGAATATTTGTATAATCTGTTCACAGATCTCCATGCCGTCGTGGGCGATATCGTCAAGGCGTCCCACGAAAGGGCTCACATAGGCCGCACCGGCTTTGGCCGCCATGAGGGCCTGGAGCGGGGAGAAAATCAGGGTCTGATTGACGGGAATCCCTTCTTCGGCAAGCATTTTCGTTGCTTTCAGTCCCTCCGTGGTCATGGGAATTTTAATCACCACCTGTTTGCCTAATTTAGCCAGTTTTTTCGCCTCCGTGAGCATGCCTTTGGCCTCCAGACTGATGACCTCAAGGCTTACCGGAGCTTCGACAATCTTAAGTATTTCTTTAATAACATCGTCAAACTTCCTGTTTTCTTTCGCGACCAAGGACGGATTCGTGGTCACACCATCCACCATGCCCAGGCTGATTCCCTCCTTGATTTCTGCAATATTGGCCGTGTCGATAAAGAATTTCATATAGCCTCCTGGTTCATCTGACTCTTCCGGTATTGTTCAAAACATTTCTGACTGCAAAAATAAACGATTTCGCCGTCTCTCCGCACAACCTTTTTATAGACGCTGTTCAAGGGAATGTAGGTGTGGCAAACGGGGTCCTCAACCAAGTCGATCCCCTTGACTTCTTTTCTGCCCAACACGTTCGGTTCCGCTTTTTGTCCGGGCGTCCGCAGAAAACGGTAAACGCGGTAAGCGACATAAAGAAGCCCGGCGATGATGACCAGTTTTATGATGTTCATGTCATTTCCTTGATTTATGCTCCGTGCGGTCTCGAGGCAGGCTTATCATCCAAAACGGACCGGGTCCGCGAACCGGTCAACAACGCTTTTATCCTCGCAGCGGTCTAAAAGCCCCCTCATGGAAACACCGAATACCGGATGAATCACATAGGGCGCAACATCGTTCAAAGGGACAAGGACAAATCTGCGCGTGTGGAACGCCGGATGGGGAATGATCAAGCGTGCCTCATCCGATATCAGTTTCTGATTAAAAAGCAAAATATCGAAATCAATGACCCGCGGTCCGTTTTTTACCGTTTTGACGCGCCCCATCTCCCACTCGATATTTTGCAGCGCAGACAGAAGATCATAAGGAGACAGACCCGTTCTGATCTCCAGAACCGCATTGATGAACCATTCCTGGTTCTTCAACCCCACGGGTTCCGTTCGATAAAAATTTGAGCATTGAATCAAGCGGATTGCATTGATCAGGGATAGCTTTTGGATGCCTTCGATACACCGCTCCTGAGGTGAATCCTCGTTCGAGCCGATCCCAAGATGTGCCGTCGTTTCCCACTGCTCCATGCCCTTGCCTCACATGCGTTGAGAGGCGTATCCTGTATATCGATCCATGTCTATCGACAAATCGCTTAGATTCCCGCCCTTTTTAGCCCCAGCACATCCTGCATATCGTACAGGCCGTTTTGCTGCGCCACGATCCATTTTGCCGCCCGGATCGCTCCCTTGGCGAAATTGTCGCGGTTGTGGGCGCGATGGATGAATTCAAGCCGTTCGCCTATGCCGCCAAACAGCACCGTGTGCTCACCGACAATATCGCCGGCACGGACGGTCTGTATGCCGATTTCCTTTTGCGTCCGCTCTCCGATTAGCCCTTTGCGCGTATAGATACCGGTTTTTTCAAGATCGCGTCCCAGAGTTTCCGCTAGAATCTGGGCCATTTTCATGGCCGTACCGCTGGGCGCGTCTTTTTTCAGCCGGTGATGGGCCTCGACGATTTCCACATCGTATTCATCCCCTAAAATGTCTGCGACCCAGGCGATAACTTTAAACATGATATTCACGCCGACGCTCATGTTCGGAGACAAAACGCATTTTACATCTTTTGCCAGGCCCCGGATTTTGTCCATTTCTTCCGCGGAAAAACCCGTACTGCCGACAACGATGGGTTTGCCGTGTGCGGCTGCTGTTTCGATATGCATCATCGATGCTTCGTGATGGGTAAAATCTATCACCACATCACCCTTTTCGATACATTTCTGAAGATTACTCTCGACAATCACAGAAAAGTTGCCGCCGCCGAAACCGGCTCCGACATCGGTACCGACCATGGCATGTCCCGTCCGCTCCACGGCGCCGACGACTTCAATCCCTTCCGTTTCCGCTGCCAGGGCAAGAATGCGGTTACCCATCCGCCCCCCGACCCCGGTTACGATTGCTTTAACCATCTCTAACTCCTTAAATCTTAAGAAAGAAGGCCGTAATCGGTCAAGGCTTTCTTCAGTTTGTCGTAATTGTTCTGGGCCAGTTTGCAAAGAGGCAGACGCATTTCGTATTCAATCAAGCCCATCATGGACAGGGCCGCCTTAACCGGCGCCGGATTGGTTTCAATGAACAGACAGTCGATCAGGGGGATCATCTTGTAATGAAGCCGACGAGCCTTCGCCAAATCACCCGCCTCAAAAGCCTTGACCATGTCCGTCATGTCGACCGGGGCGATGTTCGAAATCACCGAAATAACGCCTTTTCCTCCCAGTGCCAGGAGGGGCAACGTGAATGCGTCGTCGCCTGACAGAACATCGAAACCCGGAACGCACAGTCCGATGATGTCGCTCATCTGCTTGATGGAACCCGCCGCCTCCTTGACGCCCACGATGTTGGGAATTTCGGCCAGCCGGGCCAGGGTATCCGGATTGAGATTGATCCCTGTTCTACCGGGAATGTTATAAACGATAATCGGAATCGGCACGTCTCCGGCAATAGTCTTGTAATGCCGATACAGTCCCTCCTGAGTCGGCTTGTTGTAGTAGGGACATACGATGAGTGCTCCGTCCGCCCCGGCTTCATAAGCATGCTTCGTCAACCTGAGGGCTTCCGCCGTGCTGTTCGAACCGGTCCCGGCGATCACGGGTATGCGTTTTTTGACCGCGTCGATGGTAATCTCGATGACCCGGTCATGCTCTTCATGGGTCAGCGTAGCCGACTCGCCGGTGGTGCCGCAGGGCACAATACCCGATGTTCCGCCCTCAATCTGGAATTCTATTAACTTTCTTAACGCCTCTTCATCAATTCGGCCGTTTTTAAAAGGCGTGACAATGGCAACGATTGCTCCCTTGAACATAAGAACCTCCCTAACTGTGAAATTCCGGTATAACTTCGCCTCGGATCAGATCGGCGTACGTTTCCCGTTTCCGGATAACATAAAATTGATCGTCTCGGACGAGAACTTCCGCTACCCGAGGGCGTGAGTTGTAGTTGGACGACATGGCAAAACCATATGCGCCGGCGCTCATAACCGCAATGAATTCTCCCTGAGCCACGTCGGCCATAGTCCGCTTTTTGGCAAGGAAGTCCCCGGACTCACAGATCGGGCCGACGACATCCGCCGTAATTTCATTTTGGTCCCTTTTCACGACCGGCAAAATTTGGTGATAAGAATCATAAAGACTCGGACGAACCAGATCATTCATGCCCGCATCAACGATTACAAACTCCTTGTGTTCCACGTTTTTTCGATAGAGGACCTTTGTGATCAGGGCTCCGGCGTTTCCGACGAGAACGCGGCCCGGTTCAAAAATAAAGGTGCAGGGAATATCCCGCGATAAGTCCATCAACGCCTGAGCATATTCCACGGGATGAGGCGGTGTTTCATCCTTGTAGGTGATACCCAGACCGCCGCCGATATCCAGATACCGGATCTGAAAACCCTCGCTCTGAAGTTGAGAAAGCAACAGTTTCAAACGTTGAAAAGCATCGATAAACGGCAAGGTCTTGGTTATCTGGGAACCGATATGGCAACTGACTCCGATCACCTCGATATTTTTCAGAGATCGCGCGCGCCGGTATTCCTCCAAGGATTTTTCGATATGGATCCCAAATTTGTTTTCCTTCAGTCCGGTGGAGATATGAGGATGCGTCTGGGCGTCGATATCCGGATTGATGCGCAAAGCAATGGCCGCCGTCTTGCCCGTCTTTTTCGCGCAGGCGCTGATCGCCTCCAGCTCCTGCGAGGATTCAACGTTGAACATCAGAATGCCCGTGCTCAAAGCATACTCGATTTCTTCGACTTTCTTGCCGACGCCGGAATAAACAATTTTACGATGATCCGCGCCTGCCTGAAGCGCTCGATACAGCTCTCCTCCGGAAACGATATCGACGCCACCGCCTTCTTCAATGAACAGACGCAGAATGGCCAGATTGGAATTCGCTTTGACGGCGAAGCAGGTCAGATGCGGCAACTTCCTGAATGCACTGTCGAAAACCCGGAAATGACGCACCAGGGTTTTGTAGCTGTAAACATAAAAAGGCGTCCCCACAGCCTCGGCAATCCTTTGAATCGGAACGTCCTCGCAAAAAAGTCGCTTGTTTTGGTACTGAAAGTCATTCATGGGCAATTTCCCATCGAGTAGGTAAACCTGATTTCGGATTCTTCGGAGGGGTCACCGCATATGTCTTTCTCTCCGCAGACAACGAGCACGTATTTATATATGAAATTCGTCTGCACCTTTTTATCAAAATAGACGTAACTCCCGTCATATTCCCGGATGTAGGCCAAATCCGAACGCATCAATTCGGCAATGACATGGCGTGAAGCCGGGCAGTCCTTGCAATCGCCATCCGCGATATTGAAATCCGAACGGTATATTTTTACCATGTTCGGCAACTGCTTGTACTCATCCATATTCCATGTCAGGATCACCCCGCATTCGGATTGATCCAGAGACAGGGCGGCGAGTCTTTTCTGGGACTTGACTGCCTGTGCGGGCTTGGGATCTCCGACTTTTCCGCAAGCGGATATGACAACCGTCATGAAAAAAAGAACGGCAACGAGCATCGCGATATGGATTTGCTTTTTCATGCCCCCTCAAGTTCGGAAATTTTTTTCAACACGTTCGTTTCCGCTGTACCGCCTGCGCTTTTCTTGGCGTTGACCGAATGCTCGACGGTAATCACTTCGAATATATCGGCTTCAAATCCGGGGTAAAAACTCCGGTACTCTTCAAGTGTGATATCAAAAAGGCTGCTCTTCTTTTTGATGCAGTAAGCAACCAGGCGGCCGACAATCCCGTGAGCTTCCCGAAACGGCACCCCTTGTCCGACGAGATATTCCGCCACGTCCGTCGCCGTGGAAAAGCCGAGACCGGCCTCTGTCTTCATTCTTTCGCGATTAAAGGAGATCCCTTTCAACATGGCCGACAAAACAGACAACGAGGCGTTGACCGTATCTATAGCATCAAACAGAGGTTCCTTGTCTTCCTGCAAATCACGATTATATGTCATGGGCAAGCCCTTGAGGATCGTCAGGATGGCCGTAAGGTCGCCGTAAACACGGCCGGTTTTGCCCCGGATCAGTTCTGCCACGTCGGGATTCTTTTTCTGGGGCATGATGCTGCTGCCGGTGGTAAACGCATCGGCGATTTCCATGTACTGGAATTCATCGGTCGACCAGAGAATCATATCTTCGCAGAGTCGGCTCATGTGCATCATTATGAGAGATAAATCAAAAATCAGCTCCGCAATGTAATCCCGGTCGGAAACCGTGTCCATGCTGTTGTCCGTAATGGCCGGGAATCGCAGCAGTTTGGCGACAAAAGAGCGGTCAATCGGCAAAGACGTACCGGCCAGGGCGGCCGCTCCCAGAGGCATGACATTGACACGGCGGAGGCAATCCCGCAGACGGTCGGCGTCCCTGTTAAACATTTCCCAGTAAGCCAGGAAATAATGACCCAGGAGAACCGGCTGCGCCTTCTGCAGATGTGTATAACCGGGAAGAATGGTGTTTTTCTCGGCCCCGGCCAAATCAACCAGGGTTGATTTAAGGATCTCCAAAGCGTAACGCATGTCTTTGATCGCATCCCGGACATACATCCGGACATCCAGTGCTACCTGATCGTTGCGGCTTCGTCCCGTATGGAGCTTCCCGCCGATCTCCCCTGTTTTCCGAATGAGCGCCTTCTCGATCGCCATGTGGATGTCCTCGTCCTCATGGGAAAAGATGAAGCGTCCCGCATCGATATCCTGACGAATGTCATTCAATCCCCGGATAATGTCTTTTCCTTCTTTAGGCGAGATGATTTTCTGGCGGACAAGCATTTTCGCGTGGGCGATGCTTCCTTCGATGTCGTATTCGTACAGTCGCCGGTCGTGATGAAGAGAGGTCGTAAACAGTTCGACCTGCTTATCCGTCGGTTCTTTAAACCGCCCACCCCACGGTTTGATTTTGTCACCCATCTGCTACCGCCTGGTCATTATTTTAGACTGATATTACGGCATTTTTTCCTTTTTCATTGCCTGGATACGCAGGCGCAGGGCATTGAGCCGGATGAAGCCCGTTGCATCCATCTGATTGTAAACCTGATCCTTTTCAAACGTCGCGAAGTCCTCACGATACAGAGAAAAAGGCGATTTCCGTCCGACCAGGATGCAATTGCCCTTGTAGAGTTTCATTCTGGCCGTACCGGTTACGTTTTCCTGAGTCTGGTCGATAAAGGCCTGCAGCGCAGTCATTTCCGGAGAGTACCAGAAGCCGTTGTACACGAGCTGTGCGTATTTCGGAATCAGAGAATCCCGCATGAGCATCACCTCCCTGTCCATCGTCAGCGATTCGACGCCTCGATGGGCTGCCCATAAAACAGTTCCACCGGGGGTTTCATAAACGCCCCGAGACTTCATGCCGACAAAGCGGTTTTCTACAAGATCTATCCGTCCCACTCCATTCTCACCGGCGATCAGATTGATGCAATCCATCAATTTCGCCGGACTCATCTTCTGTCCGTCAATGGCGACGGGGTTACCCTGTTCAAACTCGATTTCGACATAAGTCGGCTTATCCGGTGCACACTCGGGCGACTTGGTCAGCACAAAAATATCTTCCGGCGCTTCCGCCCATGGGTCTTCAAGAATGGCCCCTTCATGGGAAATATGGAGTGAATTGCGGTCGCTGCTGTAGGGTTTAGCCTTGGTCAGCGGTAGAGGAATTCCATGCTTTTCCGCATAGTCGAACATCGATTCTCGTGAATTAAATGTCCAGTTTGGGTCCTTCCAAGCCGAGATGATACGAATGTGCGGATTGAGGGCCATGTAGGTCAATTCAAAACGGACCTGATCGTTCCCCTTCCCGGTTGCGCCATGACAAACCGCATCGGCGCCCTCCAAGGCGGCGATTTCTACCTGACGCTTGGCAATCAAAGGCCGGGCCAGGGATGTTCCCAGCAGATACGTGCCTTCGTAGATGGCATTGGCCCGTAGAGCCGGAAAAATGAAATCCCGTGCAAATTCTTCCTGCAGGTCGTCAATATAGATTTTGGAGGCCCCTGTATTGATGGCCTTGGCTTCGAGTCCGTCCAGTTCCTCCTTCTGTCCCACATCGGCGGCGAAACAGATTACTTCACACCCATAGGTTTCCAGCAACCAACGCACGATGACCGACGTATCCAGCCCGCCCGAATAGGCGAGAACGACTTTTTTTACATCACCCTTCACTTTTCATTTCCTCCTGACATCAATGTTTCCAAAATAGCTTTCTGCACATGCAACCGGTTTTCCGCTTGGTCAAAGACGATCGACCGTGGTCCATCGATGACACCGACGGTGATTTCTTCTCCCCGATGAGCGGGTAGGCAATGCATAATGACGGAATCGGGGGCGGCCTGCTCAACCAGTTGTTCGTTAATCTGGTAATTCTTGAAAATCTTCACTCTTTCCTCATGCTCATCTTCCTGACCCATGCTGGCCCAGACGTCCGTATAAACCACATCCGCTCCTTTCACCGCGTCGAAAGGATTACGATACAAGTCTACTCCCAGTTTTGACTCGTTAAGGGCTCGGTTAAATATTTCCGGTTCCGGATCGTATCCCGCCGGGCAGGCCAGGTTGAGTTTGATCGGCAGCTTCACTGCCGCATTGATCCACGAATTCGCGATGTTGTTCCCGTCCCCGATATAGGCAACCTGAATCCCCTCATAGGCGCCTTTCTTTTCGATAATCGTGAAAATATCGGTGAGTATTTGACATGGATGCAGGAGATCTGTCAAACCATTTATCACGGGAATCGAGGCGTTTCGTGCAAATTCTTCGACCATTTCCTGACTGAAGGTGCGGATCATGATACCGTCCAGATAACGCGACATGACCCGCGCCGTATCGGCTACGGTTTCGCCTCTTCCGATCTGTGTGTCACGACCGTTGAGGAAAAGCGCTGTTCCACCCAACTGATACATACCGACTTCAAACGACAGGCGGGTTCTCGTGGAGGCCTTGTCGAAAATCATGCCCAGCACTTTTCCGGAAAGCGTCGACGGATGAAAACCTTTACGGTGCAGATCCTTCAATACGGCGGCCCGCTCGAATATTTGATCGAAATCGGCCTTTTCCAGTTCATATTCCGATAACAGGTCTTTCTTCATGCATCCTCCAGAACCTCGTCCAAGGTGGTGATGAGTCGATCCACATCGTTCTTCTCAACAATCAAGGGCGGCAGAAATCGCAACACATGGGTTCCGGCTGAACCAATGAGCACCCCCTTTTCAATGCAGCGATTCATGATATCGGCGACCTCTTTATCCAATTCAACCCCGATAATCAAGCCGCGACCTCGAATATCCTTGATGCAACTGTGACGTTTCCCGAGATTTTTGAGTTCATCTTGCAGACAAACACCCATATCTGCCCCGTGCGCGACAATCCCCTCCTGCGTCATCACTTCGAGGGTCGCCTTCCCTGCCGCCATCGCCAGGGGATTTCCGCCGAAAGTTGAAGCATGATTCCCCGGAGAAAGGGCTGACGCGATCTTGTCCGTCGCCAGCATGGCCCCGATGGGGAATCCGTTGCCCAGAGCCTTGGCAAGCGTCATGATATCCGGTGCGGCGTCTTCGTGCATATAGGCGAAAAGTTTGCCTGTTCTTCCCATCCCGACCTGCACCTCGTCCAGGATCATCAGGATATCGTAGTCGTCACAGATTTTTCTGACGCCGCGCAGGTAATGTTCACCAGGAATCCTGACACCGCCCTCCGCCTGGATGGGTTCGAGCATGATCGCACACGTCTCATCGCTCACGGCCCTTTCAAGTGCAGCAAGATCGTTAAACGGCACGTAGACAAAACCGTCGAGCAGGGGTTCAAATCCCTTCTGAAATTTTTCTTGACCTGTCGCCGTAACAGTCGCCAGCGTGCGCCCATGAAAAGAGTTCTCCATGGTAATGATTTTGTATTTCCCGCCCAGATTATCACAACCGTATTTTCGGGCCAGTTTGATCGCCCCTTCGTTGGCCTCGGCGCCGCTGTTACAGAAAAAGACCTTTTCGGCAAAGGAATTTTCCACCAGGAGCTTGGCCAGCTCGATCTGTGGAGGGATGTGATACAGGTTCGACACGTGTGTGAGGGTCGCCGCCTGCGTCCGGATCGCTTCAACCACTTTCGGATGACTGTGCCCCAAGGCGCAGACGGCGATACCGCCGATGAAATCGAGGTATTCTCTTCCTTCGCAATCCCAGACCCTCATGCCCGAACCGCGCGTCAAAACGAGGGGAAACCGCCTGTATGTCCCCATAACGTAATGTTCGCCCAAGGCAATCCAGTCCGCTGTTGATCTGTTGGACACCTCCATAACAACTCCTTATTTTACTCTGAATATCCTGTTATTCTTCGACAATTTCCGTTCCGATGCCGCGATCGGTGAACATTTCCAGAAGCACGGCATGCTTCAGCCGGCCGTCAATGATGTGAGACTTGTGGACGCCGCCTTTCAACGCTTTCAAGCAGCATTTTACTTTCGGGAACATACCACCCTTGATCACGCCGTCTTCGATCAGACGCAGAACATGCGTCCGGTTCATCGTATTGATCAATTCCTGTTTCTCATCCCAGACGCCGGACACGTCGGTCAGGAGCACGAGTTTTTCCGCTTTCAAAGCCGCCGCAACCGCTCCTGCCACCAGATCGGCGTTGATGTTGTATGTCTCACCGGCCGCGCCTGCGCCTGTGGGAGCAATGACCGGAATGAAACCGTCACGGACCAGCGAATTGACCAACTCGGCGTTGATCGAAGTCACTTTCCCGACCAGCCCGATGTCGATAATCTCAGGGGGGGTGTCCTTCGCCTTTTCCTCGTTGAGATAGTACTTTTCCGCCTGGATCAGATTCCCGTCCTTTCCGGAGAGCCCGACTGCCTTTCCGCCATGCCGGTTCATCAAGCCGACAATTTCCTTGTTCACGGATCCCACAAGAACCATTTCCACGATACTCATCGTTTCCGCGTCCGTCACGCGCATCCCCTGGATAAACCGGGAATCCTTCCCTACCTTTTTCAGAAAGCTCCCGATCTGTGGTCCGCCGCCGTGGACCACCACGGGGTGAATGCCGATATATTTCATCAGCACCAGATCCCTGGCGAAACTGTCTTTCAGGACCTCATCGACCATGGCGTGACCACCGTATTTAACGACAACGGTCTTATTATAAAAACGCCGGATATAGGGAAGCGCTTCCAGCAGAATGTCGGCTCGCTCCATCGATATTTCAACGTTATTCATCATTTGCCCTCCCTGAATTCCAAAGATATACTTAAAGAATATAGCGGCTTAGATCCTCGTCCTCTATGATATCGCCCAGCTTTTCGCCGACATATTTATCGTCAATGACAATCTCTTTCTCCTCCAGATCAGGGGCGTCGAAAGAGATTTCTTCCAGCAGGGTTTCCATGATGGTGTAAAGGCGTCTGGCTCCGATATTTTCAGTGCGTTCGTTGACCAAGGCGGCATATTCCGCAATTTCGGCAATGGCCTCCTCCGTGAAAGAAAGTTCGATATTTTCCGTCCCCAGCATCTCGACGTATTGCTTGATCAGGGCGTTGTTCGGTTCCTTCAGGATGCGGATGAATTCCTCTTTGCCGAGCGAATTCAGTTCGACGCGAATGGGAAAGCGCCCCTGCAACTCCGGAATCAGATCGGAGGGTTTGGACCCGCTGAAGGCGCCGGCGGCAATAAAGAGAATATGATCGGTTTTCACCATCCCGTATTTCGTATTAACCGTTGATCCTTCGACAATGGGCAGCAGGTCGCGCTGCACCCCCTCGCGTGAGACATCGGGTCCCTGAGCGTTGTCGGCGCCTACAATCTTGTCGATCTCATCCAGAAAGATGATGCCCGACTGCTCCACCCGGTCCAGAGCAAGGCGGGTTACCTTCTCCATATCAACAAGACGCTGGGCTTCTTCTTCCTCCAGAATTTCCATCGCCTCCGGGACCTTCATGCGCACTTTCTTCTTTTTCTGAGGGAAGAGGTTTCCGAACATCTCCTTGATGTTCAGCCCCATGTCCTCGACACCTGACGATGAAAATATTTCGATCATGGGCCCCTGACGTACCTCGGTTGTTTCAATATCCACTATTCGGTTATCGAGACGGCCCTCGTGCAGCAGTTTCCGTAGTTTTTCCCGCGTGGTATCGGTTAAGGGAACGGATTCCGCCGTGCTGTAGTCCTGTGCTTCCTGGATATCCATGATGGCGCCTTCCTGCTTCTCCGGTTGCCGCAGGGGTAAAAGAATATCAAGAATACGCTCTTCGGCGCTCTCGGCAGCTTTCGATCGAACCTTCTCCTGTTCCTCCGAGCGGACCATATTGATGGTTAACTCCACCAGATCACGGATCATGGATTCGACATCGCGACCGACATAGCCGACTTCGGTAAATTTCGACGCCTCAACTTTCAAAAACGGCGAATTGTCCAGTTTCGCCAAACGGCGGGCGATCTCCGTCTTTCCGACACCGGTCGGACCGATCATGATAATATTTTTGGGAGAAATCTCTTCCGCCAAGTCTTCACGGACGTTCTGGCGTCGCCAGCGATTGCGTAAAGCAATGGCGACCGCCCGTTTCGCCTCTCCCTGGCCGATGATATGCTGATCCAGCTTTTCCACGATCATCCGTGGTGTCAATTCATTTGACGACATGTTTTTTCTAACCTTTTAACCCTTTCATCCTGCCTTTGGTTCCCTTGTCGTTCTGAGATGGTTCCTCAGACAGATCGAGTTCCTCAAGAGTGATCTTATCATTTGTGTAAATACAGATCTCCGAAGCGATTTGCATGGCTGCCATGGCGATTTCCGATGCCGACAGATCCGAGTGCCTCACCAGAGCCCTTGCCGCCGCCAGGGCATAAGGCCCCCCGGAACCTATGGCCATGACTTCGTCATCCGATTCGATGACATCGCCGTTGCCGGATATAATGAGGAAATGGTCCCTGCTGACGGCGATCATCAGGGCTTCCAGGTGACGCAGCACCCGGTCCGTACGCCAGTCTTTCGTCAATTCAACGGATGCCCGCAAGAGGTTCCCGTTATACTGCTCAAGTTTCTGATCGAACCGATCAAATAGCGTAAAGGCGTCCGCCGTGGCGCCGGCAAATCCGACAATGACCTGGTCGTTGTAAAGACGACGTACCTTCCGGGCGCCGTGCTTCCATACCGTCACATCAAATGTGACTTGGCCGTCTCCGACGACGGTGACTTTGCCCTGCCTGTGCACGGCTAAGATAGTTGTTCCCCTGATATGCATCTTTTTATTCTCCCTCTTGTGTTCTCGGCGTTCAAGCCTTGGCTTTGGTCTTTCTCCTGGAACGGGGGTGTGCCGTGTCGTAGGTTTCCATGAGCTTCGCCATGCTCACGGTTATATATTTTTGTGTCGTGGAGAGGCTTTCGTGCCCCAGCATTTCCTGAATCGCCCGCAGGTCCGCTCCCCCGTCCAGCAGGTGGGTCGCGAAGGTATGGCGTAACACATGGGGGCTGATTTTGCGATTGATACCGCCAGATACGGTCAACTTGTCCACAATTCGTGATATGGTTCTCGGGTTCAGGCGTTCGCCTTTTTTGCTGGTAAAAAACGGCTCCCCTGCTCGGAATGAATCTGATTGGGCGGCCTCCACGCGCCCCCGATCCCGATATTCCCTCATGGATTGCAGAGCCTGTTCCCCCACCGGAACCACTCTTTCCTTTTTCCCTTTTCCCCGAACCTTGATCAGGGCCTGCTTAAAATCGATATCGCTGCAGTTAAGACCGAGCAATTCGGCCCGGCGTATGCCGGACGTGTATAAAAGTTCAAGCATTGCCCTGTTGCGTAAGTCCGCGGGGTCGTTAGAGCAGGATTTTTCCAATATGGCGAATACCTCGTCCACTGTCAAGAACACCGAGATATATTTTTCCTTTTTCGGGGTCTGAATATCTGCGACCGGATTTCTTTCCAGATAACCTTTTTTCATCAGATACTTAAAGAACGATTTCAGGGCGGCGATCTTTCTTCCGATCGACGTCTTTTTCAATTTATCCCGATGCAGTTGGCCGAGATACTTTCTGATTCCGACGGGATCGACGTCGATGAGTCTTTCCTGCTCACCCCGCTTGACACACCATCGGTTTTGCTCTAAAAAAGATGCGAATTGTATCAGATCGGAGCGGTAACTCCCCGTTGTATGCGATGAATAACCTTTCTCGAGATCAATGTATTTTATAAATTCATCTATTTCCCGTTGAAGCATGGTCATCGAATTCGAATGGTCCATCCGGATCAAAATACTCATCACCTTCCCTTCAAAAAACAAGAACCGCGAAGGCAGGGGTTGCTCTGCTCTCGCGGACCTCACCGAACGATTGATAGTAACGCTACATTTTATACTTACCGAAATTCTCGATGGGTAAATTTTCTAGAAATTCTTTCAGCTTCTCATCCGTTAACTTATCTTTTTCCAGCAAGTTCACTTCAAAATCAATAGTTCTTGATTTCTCGATCACTTTTTCTTCAATAAAAATCGGAGAACCAACCCGCAACGCCAAGGCAATGGCATCGCTCGGCCGGGCATCAACCGTAAAGACCTGTCCGCCCTTTTCCATGAAGAGACTGGCAAAAAACGTATTGTTACGGAGATCCTGAATTTCGATGCGCACAAGCGTCACCTGCAGCGTCCCTAACACATCTTTGAGAAGATCATGCGTCATCGGCCGTGAAAACTTGACCTTTTCCAACTCCGTGGCAATCGCACTCGCTTCAAAAATACCAATCCAGATGGGAATGGCCTTTTTCTCCTGTAAATCCTTCAGGACCACAATCGGTGTACCCGTAATGGGGTCAATGGTCAGACCCGAAACCTTCATCTCAATAAACATATCTATCCCTCTTTGACCTCAAGCTGTCCCCCATGAAGTGAATGAAGATAGGCTTCGGTTATCCTGACCGGAACGATCTTTCCGATCAGGGACAGTGTACCCGGAAAGTTGACGATCCGGTTGGTCGACGTTCTTCCGGAAATCTCGGCCCTGGAGTTTTTGCTGCACCCTTCCGCCAGAACCGGAACATCCCGTCCGACCATGTCCACGTTCTTTTCCAGGGTATGCTCATCCTGAAGGGCCTGGAGAACTCTTAGTCTCTCTTTTTTATGAAAATCCGGCACCTTGTCCTTGTAAGCCAAAGCCGCGGTACCCTCTCGCTCCGAGTACCGGAAGGAAAAAAGCCCGTCGAATTTTATATCCCGCATCAAAGCCAATGTCTGTTCAAAATCCGCCTCCGTCTCCCCGGGAAAACCGACGATGACGTCGGAGGTGATGCTGATGCCGGGACAAGTCGCACGCAGTTTTTCCACCTTACCGATATAATCCGCCCGGGTATAACGACGGTTCATTCTATTTAATATTTGGTCGGACCCCGACTGCACCGGCAGATGAATATGTTCGCAAAGCTTGGCAATGGAACCGAAACAGGCGATCATTTCATCCGATAAATCTTTGGGATGGGATGTCGTAAAGCGTATGCGCCGGATCCCATCGATCCGGTCAATCTCTTTTAAGAGTTTCGGAAAATTCCAGCCGTTTGCAAGCGTCGAGCCGTAGGAGTTCACGTTTTGACCCAACAGCGTGACTTCCTGAACACCGTGTTCCGCAAGAGCCCGGACCTCTTCGATAATCGTCTCCGGTTTCCGGCTTTCTTCGCGCCCTCGAACATACGGAACAATACAAAAAGAACAAAAATTATTGCATCCCTGCATGATCGTCACAAAGGCACTGATCGAGCCTCGGGCAGGAGACGCCGCAAAGCCGATGGAGGGAACATGGTCTCGAAACGAGGTTTCCACCACAGCGGCACGACCGGTTCCCGCCTTCACGAGAAGATCAGGGAGGAGATGGTTATTATGGGTGCCAAAGATCAGGTCAACAAAGGGGGCCCTTTGCAACAGTTTCTTGCCGAACTGCTGGGCCAGACAACCACCGACGCCGATAATCAGATCCGGCTTATCCTTTTTCAATAGCGAGAAGCGCCCCAACAGGCTGTAAACCTTCTGCGCGGCTTTTTCCCGGATGCTGCACGTGTTGACGAGGATTACATCCGCCTTGGACGCTCGATCCGTTTCAGCGTAGCCGTGAGTCTTCAAAAGAGCCACAATCTGTTCGGAATCGTGGACATTCATCTGACAACCGAATGTCTGAATATAAAGTTTTTTGATCGCCAACTGCCGAATTATCCTGAATGCTTGTTCCTTGGCTGTCCAATAATATGTCCCCCGGCGATAGTCAACTGGTTTTTTTGGCAATTTGTTCTGCATTACAAGGCATTTCTCCGCATCCTTCTCCGGATGTGTCGCTTTGGCATGTAACGATTACGGTCAAGGGTTGGCTTGACAGAAACCATGATTTTAGCTAAAGGCATTGACGCTTTGATAACAGTTGTTCAATTTCTATAAAGAAATAACCGAACCCTTTGAGATCAATAATATGCCGATTTATGAATTTCGCTGCAGAAAATGCCGTCATGATTTTGAACATCTATGCTTTTCCCAAAAGGAAGCAGCAACAATAACCTGCCCGAAGTGTCATTCATCGAAGGAGATCGAAAAGCTGATGTCCGTCTTTGGGGGAAAAATCGGCAACAGGTCGACTGACAGTTGCGGTTCCTGCTCTTCAACTTCCTGTCCGCCTTCCTGAGGACACTGATTTCTGGCGACCGGTGGTTGCCGCGAATTTCCATTGCCAAATCAGGAACAATCCATTATAAGAAGGACCATTTTAACGTCCCCTTGGAAAGGAGTTTTGGGTATGAATATTCTGATTTTTGGTCCCAACGGCAGCGGTAAAGGAACACAGGGCGCGATCGTGCAGAAGAAGTTCGGCGTTCCTCACATTGAAACAGGCGTGATCTTCCGGGAAAATATCTCAAAGGGCACCGAGCTGGGCAAGAAGGCCAAGGGTTTCATCGATCGTGGAGAGCTGGTTCCCGATGACATCACCGTCCCCATGATCCTTGACCGCTTAAAGGAAGCGGACTGCGCCAAGGGTTGGCTCCTCGACGGATTTCCCCGCAATCTGGCCCAGGCGGAAGCGCTGTGGAATGCCCTTTCGGCCGCCCATATAAAACTGGACTATGTGATCGAAATCGTCCTGGACCGTGAAACCTCCAAGAAGCGCATTATGGGCCGTCGGCTCTGCGCCACGGACAACAACCACCCCAACAACATCTATATCGATGCGATTAAACCAGCCGAGAAAGACGGGAGATTTGTTTGTCGCGTTTGCGGTGACGAGAAGCTGACCACCCGTGCCGACGATCAGGATGAAGCGGCCATCGACAAACGTCATGGCATTTACTACGACACCGCAACCGGCACCTTGGCGGCGGTCAATTTTTACAAGGCCCGTGTAAAGGTTCTTGAAGTGGACGGTCTTCCCGGCGTGAAGGAAGTTTCCGAAGCACTCCTGAAGATGCTGGGTTAGGAGCCTTATCATTCTAAAAGTACAGTCAAAGCCCTCTGGATTTTTCCGGGGGCTTTGTATATTTTCCATGCTTTTCAAAGGCGTACACATATAATAAGGATAATACATTTCGTACCGCTTATGAAAAACATCCGTAACTTCAGCATAA